>NZ_JBFUGJ010000020.1:0-42071 GCF_056402975.1 Mesorhizobium sp. P3_A9
AACAGGACCAACGGTGGCCAGGCAGCCCGACCCGGTCCACCATCGCGCAGCGGGTTGAGTAGCTTCTCGAAGCGGTCCCACTTCACCAGACCTGACAATCGATCGAGTGGCGAAGAACCGCCTGCCAACTTGCCGCCCAGAAAGGCTTCCGCCAAGCTCAACTGACCCGTCTGCTTCACTGCCATCGTGATTCCCTCCGAGCGTCAATCTCAGAGAATCACAACCACCGAATTACGCAACAGTCCCCCTGTGGGAGAAGGTGTCGCCGAAGGCGACGGATGAGGGGTGCTCCAGGGAACACCAACGCCTCACTTCGCTGGAACACCCCTTGTGTGTTTGGAATCGTGCATTGTTGAGGGTGCCACGGACCAGGTGCTTGCCTGATCCGTGGCGGTGGTCGAGAGCCCGTCGCCCCTCAGGTGGCCTAAACCGTGGATGAGCTGGGGYCCGACCGCCTTCTTTTGTGAACCCGAACAGTTGCAAGGGGCAAGCCCCCGCACACAAGGAAGGGACCGAGGAGATGGTAGCGCAAACGGTTCAGGACATCGGCATCGATGTTGCCAAAGGCTGGCTCGACGTGGCGGTGTTTCAAACGCAGGAACAAGCGCGTTTCGACAACGACAAGGACGGATGGGCCAAGCTRRTCAGATGGCTGCGGGGTCGCACCGTACGCGCCATCGGCATGGAGCCGAGCGGCGGYTATGAGCGCGGCGTGGCCAAGGCACTGCGCAGCGCGGAYCTGCCGGCCAGGAACGTCAATCCGCACAAATTGCGCCACTATGCCCGCGCCCTTGGCCGATTGGCCAAGAATGATCGCATCGATGCCTTGCTGATTGCGCGCTACACCGCCGAACTGCCGACCCGGCCGGTGCGTTGCGACCCGATTGCGGAGCAACTGGCCGATCTGGTCGTGGCCCGCAGGCAGCTTAGCGACGATAAGGTCAGCCTTGCCAATCAACTCGAGCAGCTACGCGAGCCGATGGTGAAGCGCATCTTCACCCAGCGGCTGCGTCGTATCGAACTCGATATCGCACTGCTCGCCAAGCGTATGGCCGAACTCGTCGCCAGCCAGCCGGCGCTCGCGGCCAAGGATCGCCTGATCCAGTCCTTCCACGGTGCCGGTCCAGTCCTCAGCCATACTATACTGGCGCTGGCGCCGGAGATCGGGCAGGCCTCGCGACGCGAGATTGCAGCGCTTACCGGTCTGGCGCCCTACGACTTCGATACCGGCACCTTCAAAGGTCGCCGCGTCATCTGGGGCGGCCGGCATGCTCTGCGCAGGGTGGTCTACATGGCAGCGCTCACCGCCAGCCGCTCAAATCCCGTACTCAGAGCCTTCCACCAGCGTCTCATTGCCAACGGCAAGCAACCAAAGGTCGCCATCGTCGCCGTGGCCCGAAAGATTATGACCATCCTCAGCGCCATGCTTCGACACAACCAACCCTGGTGTCCAGACAAAGCCTGAAAACACAGTTGCTCATCCGGCCCTTCGGGCCACCTTCTCCCCGTGAACGGGGCGAAGGAAGACGGCGCTACATCTTCACCCGCTCGGCCTTCGGGTCATACATCGGCTTCAGCGAGGCCTCGGCCGCAAACCGCTCGCCGGCAATCTCGATCTCGTAGGACGAGGCCAGCACATCCGCCTCGCTTTCGCCCTGGCATGGCACATAGCCCAGCCCGATCGCGCCGCCGAGATGGTGGCCGTAATTACCTGATGTGATCGGGCCGACGATCTTGCCGTCGCGCAGGATCGCTTCGTTGTGGAAGAGCAGCGGCTGCGGGTCTTTCAGGCGGAATTGGACCAGCCGGCGGTTCAATCCGGCTTCCTTCTTCTTCAGCACGGCATCGCGGCCAATGAAGTTACCCTTTGAGGTTTTCACCGCAAAGCCGAGGCCGGCCTCCAGCACATTGTCCTCATCGGTGATGTCATGGCCGAAATGCCGAAAGGCCTTTTCGATGCGGCAGGAATCGAGCGTGTGCAGGCCGCAGAGTTTCAGGCCGACATCGGCACCCGCCTCGTCGATCGCCTCGAAGACGTGCGCCGCCTGGTCGGTCGAGACATAGAGCTCCCAGCCGAGTTCGCCGACATAGGTGACGCGGTGGGCGCGGGCGAGGCCCATGCCGATCTCGATCTCCTGGAACGTGCCGAACGGGTTGTTCTCGTTCGAGAAGTCGTTGGGGCTGACCTTCTGGATCAGTTTACGCGCGTCCGGCCCCATCAGGCAGAGGACGCTTTCGGCCGCTGTGACATCGGTGATGACCACGAACTCCTCGCCGACATGCCGGCGCAGCCAGGCGAGGTCGCGCTGCAGCGTGGCACTCGGCACGACGAGGAAGTAGGCCGTMTCCGAAAGTCTGGACACGGTGAGATCGCTTTCGATGCCACCGCGCTGGTTGAGCATCTGGGTATAGACGATCTTGCCCGACGCCACGTCCATGTCGTTGGCGCACAGTTTTTGCAGGAAGGCGCAGGCGTCGCGGCCCTCGACGCGGATCTTGCCGAACGAGGTCATGTCGAACAGGCCGACCTTGCTGCGGACCGCCAAATGTTCTTCGCGCTGGTTGTCGAACCAGTTCTGCCGCTTCCAGGAATAGCGGTATTCGCGCTCCTGTCCCTCGCGGGCGAACCAGTTGGCGCGCTCCCAGCCGGCGACCTCGCCGAACACGGCGCCGCGCGCTTTCAAATGCTCATGCAGGGGCGAGCGCCTGACATTGCGCGACGTCGCCATCTGCCGATAGGGGAAATGGTCGGCATAGAGCAGGCCGAGCGTTTCGGAGACGCGCTCCTTGAGATAGCGGCGGTTCTTCTGGAAGGGCTGGGCACGGCGAATGTCGACTTCCCACAGATCGAAGGGCGCTTCGCCGTCGTTGATCCATTGCGCCAGCGCCATGCCGGCGCCGCCGGAGGAGACGATGCCGATCGAATTGTAGCCGGTCGCCATCCAGTAGCCGGAGAGCTCCGGCGCCTCGCCGAGATAGTAGCGGTCGTCGGGGGTAAAACTCTCCGGGCCATTGAAGAAGGTGTGGATGCCGGCGGTCGCCAGCATCGGCATGCGGTTGACGCCCATTTCGAGGATCGGCTCGAAATGGTCCATGTCCTCGGGCAACTGGTCGAAGCAGAAATCCTCGCGGATGCCGTCCATGCCCCAAGGCTTGGCCACCGGTTCGAAGGCGCCGAGCATCATCTTGCCGGCGTCTTCCTTGTAGTAGGCGCACTCGTCCGGCACGCGCAGCACCGGCAGACGGCCAAGGCCGGCGATCGGCTCGGTGACGAGATAGAAATGCTCGCAGGCGTGCAGCGGAATGGTGACGCCGTTCTGGGCGCCAAGYTCCCGCGCCCACATGCCGGCGCAATTGACGACGACATCGGCCTCGATCGTGCCTTGGTCCTCGCCTTGTGCCCACGATACGCCGGTGACGCGACCGGCCTTGGTGTGCACCTTGGTGACCTTCACATTCTCGACGATGGTGGCGCCGCGCTGGCGCGCACCCTTGGCCAACGCCATGGCGATGTTGGCGGGATCGCATTGGCCATCGAGCGGCAGATGCACGGCGCCGACGACGTCGGACACATTGAGATGCGGGTACATCTGCTTGACTTCGTTGGGTGAAATCTCGCGCACATCGACATCGAAAGCGCGGGCAAGCGATGCCTGCCGATAAATCTCGTGCTTGCGCTCCTCGGTCAGCGCCACGGTGATCGAGCCGACCTGGCGCATGCCGGTGCCGACTTCGGTCTCGGCTTCCAGCTTGACGTAGAGGTCGGCCGAATATTTCGCCAGCCGSGTCATGTTCTGCGAGCCGCGCAACTGGCCGATCAGGCCGGCGGCRTGCCASGTCGTGCCCGAGGTCAGYTGCTTGCGCTCSAGCAGCACGATATCGGTCCAGCCGAGCTTGGCCAGATGGTAGGCGACCGAACAGCCGGAAACGCCGCCGCCGATGATGACCGCGCGTGCCTTGGTGGGGATGGTCTTGGTGGTCATGCGGCCTCGCGGCGATAGGTGGAAGCAAAACGGCGCAGCCGAAGTGCTGCTTCTTGGAGAATCGGCTCCGGCTGGCAGAGGCTGATGCGGATATGGCCGGCGGCGGCTTCGCCGAAGCTGGAGCCCGGCATCACGCCGACGTTCTCCTTGTCGAGGAAGGCGAAGGCGAATTTYTCGTCGTCGGGTTCGACMTCRGATATGTCGAGCATGACATACATGCCGCCTTCSGAGCCGCGCACRCTGACRTYGTTCATGCCGCGCACGGCATCGAGAAAGACGGTGCGGCGCGCCGCGTAGCGCTCGGCGATGTCCTTCACGCCGTAATGGTTCTCCAGCGCCTCGGCGCAAGCGACCGAGATGAAGGCCGGCAGGCCGTAGGTGGTCACCAGATTGAGATTGATGAGCAGGGTGATCATCGCTTCGGGACCGGTCAGCCAGCCCATGCGCCAGCCGGTCATGCCATGGCTCTTGGACATGGAATTGATGACAAGCGTGCGCTCGGCCATGCCGGGCAGCGAGCGCGGCGAGACATGCTCGCCACCACCAAGCGTCCAGTAAACCTCATCCGACAACAGCCAGAGGTCGTGCTCCCTGCAGATTTCGGCCAGTTGTTCCAGCCGCTCGCGCGAATAGACCGCACCGGTCGGGTTGTTCGGCGTGTTGATCAGGATGGCGCGTGTGTTGGGCTTGAGTGCCGCGCGGATCATGTCGGCGTGCGGCTGGAAACCATCCTCGGCCGGCGTCTCGACGACGGTGAAACTGGCGCCGGCAGCGCTGAACGTGTTGGGGTAGGTGGCGTAGTAGGGGGCAACGACGATGGCGTGGTCGCCCGTGTCGAGCACCGCCTGTACGGCCGCGTAGAGTGCGGCCTGGCCGCCCGGTGTGGCGATCACCTGATCCGGCGTCGTCTCGACGCCGGTGCAGGCGCTGGAGGCCGACGCCATTGCCTGGCGCAGGCGCGGCAGGCCCTGCAGCGGCGTGTAGTGGTGATTGTGGCCGCGCACCGCGGCCACGCAGGCCTCGATCGTCTGCGAAGGCGTGTCGAAATCATGGTCGCCGACCGACAGCATGATGATGTCCTCGCCGGCCGCCTTGCGGGCCCAGGCGGCGGAATGGACCTCCCAGCCGTCCTTGCCCGACGGGACAATGCCGGAAATGCGCGATGATGGTCTAGGCATGCAAAACTCCCGAAATCTCGTAGCCGGCCCGTTCGAGCCGGTCGCGCAGCGCGGCAATGTGCGGCGGTCCGACTTCGCAGCAGCCGCCGACGATGTCAGCACCTGCCTCCACCCAGCCGATTGCCTGCTCGGCATAGGCGTCCGGGCCGAGGTCGTGGCGGGCATGCAGCACATCGACGGTCCCGCCGTGCTTGAGCGCCTCCGTGGAGGTGAAGCCATTGGCATAGGCGCCGAYCGGGCCGCCGAGATCGATCAGTTCAGGCAAGGCGGCGGCGATCGCTTCCGGCCGGCAGCAGTTGAGCAGCCGCGCCGCTATCGGCAGGCCATCGAGCGCGCTGGCCGCGGCTGCTATTGTTTCGCCGCTGCGCAGCCGTGGCGTGCCGTGATCGGCGAGCGTCCACGACACCCAGACAGGTTTGCCGCTTTCCGATGCCGCGGTGACGGCCGCGCGCGCCTCATCGGCCGAGGCCATGGTCTCGCACAGGAAGAGATCGACGCCATCCGCCTGCTCGGCGACGATGCGGCGATAGATGTCGAGCGTCTCCTGGTAAGAGATGGTCAGCGCCGGGGCGTAGCTGCCGAAAAGCGGCGACAGGCAGCCTGCTATCGCGGCATCGCCGGCTTCGTCACGAGCTTGCCTGGCCAATTCGATGCCACGCTTCTGCAGCGGCTTGAACAGCTCCTCGGCGCCCTCGCGCGCCAGGCGTTCGGGGGTCGCCGAATAGGTGTTGATGGTGATGACGCGGGCGCCGGCGCGGATGAATTCGGCATGCAGGCCGCGCACCAGATCGGGTTCATCGATCAGCACCCTGGCCGACCACAAGGGCGTCGGCTCGGATTTGCTGCGCCGGACCAGTTCCTGACCCATACCACCGTCGGTGAGGATGACTTTCTTCATGCTCTCAGTCTTTCGTTCTTCGGATCCCACAAAGGTTCGTCGTTCTGCACGATCGCCTTGAAACGGTCGCCAAAGATTTCGACCTCGACAGAGGTGCCGGGCTCGGTCAAATCGACGCGCAACATGCCGAGCGCGATCGACTTGTCGATGCGATGGCCCCAGCCGCCCGACGTGGTCTCGCCGACGATCTGGCCGCCATGCCACAGCGTCGACATGTAGGGTGCGTCGCAATCGCCGGGGTTTTCGACGACCAGCGTGACGAAGCGCTTCTTCACGCCTTGCTGCTTCTCGTTCTGCAGCGCGGCCTTGCCACGGAAGTCGGGCTTTTCCCATTTGACGAAACGCTCGAGCCCGCCTTGCAGGATGGAATAGTCGGTCGAGAGATCGCCCTTCCAGGTGCGGTAACCTTTTTCGAGCCTGAGCGAATCCAGCGCGTACATGCCGAACGGTTTCAGGCCATGCTGTTGTCCTGCCGCGCAGACGGCATCGAAGATGGCGGCCGTATCGTCGACCCTGGTGTGGATTTCCCAGCCGAGTTCTCCGGCGAAGGATACGCGCACCAGCTTGGCCCAGCGGCCGGCGATCTTCGTTTCCTGATGCGTCAGCCACGGCAAGGAGAGGTCGGCGTCGCAGACATCGGCGAGGATTTTTCGCGAATTGGGGCCAGCCAGGATCTGGGTGGAGAATTCCTCGGTCCGGTCGATCAACTTGAACGATGCATCCTTGGTCATGCGCGATTTCAGCCACTCGAAATCATGCCATTGCGCGACCGCGGCGGTGATCAGCGTCATCACATTCTCGTCGTGGCGAACGACGGACATTTCGGTGACGATGCGGCCCTTGTCRTCGGCGAAATAGACGAGGCCGATGCGGCCGGGCTTCGGCACCAGTCCGGTSACCTGYAGGCYCAGCCAKTCGGCAGCRCCSGGACCTTCGAGATTGAAGCGCGAGAAGCCGGGCAGGTCGAGGATGCCGGCCGCATCGCGCACGGCGAGGCATTCCTCACGCACGCGTTGCTGCCAGGGACCTTCACGGCGGAAGGTGAGCGTGGCTTCCTCGGAGATGTCGTCGCCGTCCTTCGCGTACCAGGTGGCGCGTTCCCAGCCATTATAGGCATCGAAACGGCCGCCGAGCGCCTTGGTGCGGTCGTGGATCGGCGACAGTTTCCGGTCKCGCCCYKCGGGCCAGGCATGGCGSGGGAACTGGATGGCGTATTCGTTGCCGTAGATYTCCAKGCCCTTGGCGACGCAATARTCRGGSGCCGMGGCAAAKGAGGTGAAGCGGCGCGGATCGCAGGACCACATGTCCCAYTCCGTCYGGCCTTGCGTSACCCATTCGGCCAGCACCTTRCCGGCGCCGCCGCCCTGGGCGATGCCGAAGGTGAAGACGCAGGCCTCGAAGGCATTGGGCACGCCGGGCATCGGCCCGATCAGCGGATTGCCGTCCGGCGCATAGGGGATCGGGCCGTTGATGACCTTGGACAGGCCGGCGGTGCCCAGGATCGGCACGCGGGCGACGGCGTCGGCCAGGTAATGCTCCAGCCGGTCGAGATCGTCGGGGAAGAGCTGGAAGGAAAAGTCCTCCGGCATCGGATCGCCAGGGGTGGCCCAATGCGCGCGGCAATTGCGCTCATAGGGGCCGAGATTCATGCCGGCCTTTTCCTGGCGCAGATAGTAGGAGGTATCGACATCGCGCAGCAGCGGCAGCTTCTTGCCCTGTTCCTTCGACCACGCCGCAAGCTCGGGGATTTCCTCGAACAGGATGTATTGGTGGCTCATCACCATCATCGGCACTTCGCGGCCGAACATCCGGCCGACTTCGGCGGCGCGATAGCCGGCGGCGTTGACGACGATTTCGCAGCGGATCTCGCCCTGTGGCGTGGCGACCACCCATTCGTCGTTTTCGCGGCGCACGCCGGTAACGGGGCAGAAGCGGATGATTTTCGCGCCCAAGTCGCGCGCGCCCTTGGCCAGAGCCTGGGTCAATTGAGCCGGGTCGATGTCACCGTCGCTGGGGTCGTAGAGCGCGCCTTTCAAATCATGTGTCTCGATGAAGGGGTAGCGGCGCTTGATCTCGTCGACGCCGACCACGTCGATGTCCATGCCCTGGTAGCGGCCCATGCCCTTGGCACGCTGGAATTCCTGCATGCGTTCCTTCGAATGGGCGAGCCGCAGCGAACCGGTGACGTGGTAATTCATGGGATAGTCGACCGCGTCGGCGAGGCCACGGTACAGCTCGGTCGAATAGCGCTGCATGTTCATCAGCGACCAGGACGAGGAGAAGGTCGGCACATTGCCGGCGGCATGCCAGGTCGAGCCTGATGTCAGTTCGTTCTTCTCCAGAAGCACGCAGTCGGTCCAGCCCGCCTTGGCGAGATGATAGAGCGAGGAGGTGCCGACAACGCCACCTCCGATGATCACCACGCGCGCCGTGCTCGGCAAACCCGCCATGTTTCTTCTCCCAGACCGAAGCGCGTCGCGCTTCTATTTTTTGTTTTGATGCATGTCGTTATCCCAAAACCGCTGCACACTTTTGGGCGACATGCATTTCAATAAACCGGTGGCGAAACCACCCAGATGACAACCGCCGGCTCGGTGCCCGGATTGCGCCAGCGATAGGGCTTGCCTTCGAAGCGGAAGGAATCGCCTTCGCCGAGCCGGTGCCAGATACCCGCTATCTCGATCTCGAAAATACCCGAAGCGAGATAGCCGGCTTCCTCGGTCGGCCGCAGCTGCTCGGTCTTCATCTCCGCGCCCGCCGCGAAGATCGAGCGCACCATCTCGAAGCTACCACCGAGATCGGGCGAGAGGAGTTCTTCCACCAGGCCGGTTTCGCTGGTGCCAAGCGTGCGGCGCCTGCCGGCGCGAACAATGACACCACGCTCGCTTTCGACCGGTACGTCATGGCTGAAGAACAGGCTGATCGGCACGCCGAACAGTTCGGCAAAGGCCCTGAGATCGCTGAGCGAMGGSRTCGACAGGCCGCGCTCGACCTGGCTGACCCAGCCGACCGAACGGTCGAGCTTCAGCGCGATTTCGGCGAGCGTCAGCCCACGTGCCCGGCGCAGCGCCCTGATATCGCCGGCCAGCACGCGTTCGTCAGGTCCCTGCAATGTTCGTGCGCTAGGAGACGCCAAAACGCTCACTTCATGAAAATTTCAATCCGAATTTCATGAGAAATCAAGCTCATGAAAAAATCAAGCAGAATTTCACCGATGCTCAAGATTTACTTGCAGGATTTTGACGGTTCATGCAAAGGCTCCGCCGCGAGCGGCGAGTGGGGACGTCCGATCGATACAAAGGCTAAGGGACGGCCCATGCTGGAAAAGAAGGCTCGAATCGCGGATGAGGCCGAGATCGTCGATGAGGCGATCGTGTCGCGCCGTTCTGTGCGCGCGTTTTTGCCCGACATGATCGACGACGAGACGATCCGCGACATTCTGGCGGTTGCGGCACGCGCCCCTTCAGGCACCAACATGCAGCCATGGCGGGTCTACGTCACCAAGGGCGAGACCAAGCAACAGATATCGGATGCTGTCCTGAATTCCGGTATCCGCGCCGAAAAGGCCGACTGGGACGAGTATCGCTACTATCCGACCCAGTTCTTCGAGCCTTATTTGACACGGCGCCGCGCCAATGGTTTCGGGCTTTACGGCGCGCTCGGCATCGGCCGCCGGGAGGTCGACAAGATGCGCGCGCAGCACGACCGCAACTTCGTCTTCTTCGATGCGCCTGTCGGCATGATCTTCACCATCGACCGCCGCCTCAACCAGGGCTCGTGGATCGACTACGGCATGTTCCTGCAGAACATCATGGTTGCGGCGCGGGGCAGGGGCCTGCACACCTGCCCGCAGGCGGCCTTCGCGCCCTATCACCGGCAGATCCGGCCGGTGCTCAACATTCCCGACGAGGAGATCGTCGTCTGCGGCATGGCGCTGGGCTATGAGGACATTTCCAAGCCGGAAAACGCCTTCCGCACTGATCGCGTTCCGCTGGAAGAGTGGGTGACGTTCAACGAATAGCCTCGCCGCACCGGTAAGCATGCCGACGCGAGCGACATACCCTATTCCGTATTCATCTGCATGCCGTGSCCGCTGACATGGGCGCCGTCCTGCGGCGTCAGCTTGAGRTAGGCRAKCAGCGCGCASAGCGTGATGACGCCCTCGAYCGCGAACAGGATGCGGAARTCKTTGGTCACGGCAGGCCCGCCGCCGGCCAGGAACGACAGCATGGCCGCCGCAAGGCCGACGCTGATYGCSACTGCCAGCTGCCAGAGRATGTAGTAGAGCGCGCTGAAGCGGGCGAGCTGTTCCGGCGCGATGTCGGAATAGGCGAGGTTTCCGGTTGAGGCCCATTGGATGGAACGGAAAACACCGAAAACGAAGATGTAGGTCAGCACGATCCAGACCGGCATCGTTGCCTGCATCAAGGCGAAGCCGGCGACCATGGCGGCAACGATCGGCGTGTTGAAGACCAGCACGCGGCGGAAACCGAACCGGTTGAGGACGCGCGGCATGAAGAAACGCATGATCACCGAGCCGAGTGCGGCAACGAAGGTCAGCGATCCCGCCTGCACCGCGCTCATGCCGAAACCGAGCTGGAACATCAGCGGCAACAGGAAGGCGACGGAGCTGAGGCCGATCGTGTCCAGGCCGCCACCGGTGAGGAACGAGATGCGGAAGGTGCGGATGCGCAGGAGCTTGAGGTCGAGCAGGGGATTGGGCACACGCAGGCAGTAGAGCGAGGCGATCGACAGGATGACGACCGCCAACGCCAGTTCGCCGGCGACCATGCTGCCTACGGCGTCTTTGGCGGCAAGCGAGTCCATGCCGAACACCAGCAGGATCATGCCGCTGCCGACCAGCAGAAAACCGGGAAAATCGAACCGCGTGCGCACGGGCTTGGTCACTGTCGGAAACAATGATGCGGCAAGGATTGCCGCAGCCAGCGCGAATGGCACATTGATGAAGAAGATCCAGCGCCAGGAAATGTAGGTGGTCAGCGCGCCGCCGACGAGCGGCCCGACCAGCGGCCCGGTTTGGCTGGCCACCGAGATATACATGTTGACCTTGAGCGTGCGGCTGCGCGGAAAGCTCGACAATATGACGACCTGGCCGAGCGTGCCCATCAGCGCACCGCCGAAGCCCTGCAGGGCGCGGGCGCCGACCAGCATCCAGATGTTGTCGGACAGTCCGCAGAGCGCCGACGAGCCGGCGAACACCAGCAAGGCAAAGCAGTAGACGTTGCGCAGGCCGAAGCGATCGGCGGCCCAGCCGCCGAGTGGCATCGAGATGATCAGGCTGGCGACATAGACGGTGATCAGAAGGCCGAGCTGGCTCGGCGGGCGGGCGAGGCTTTCGCCGATGCCGGGCAGGGCCGTCACCACGACATTCTGGTCGAGGCTGGTCATGAACACACCGCAAGCGACCGTCAGCGGCAGCAAGAGCAAGGCTCTGGCCGACACATCGGCGCGATCCGTGGCGCCGGTGGATAGTTCTGCGGTCATGGGGATGTTCGAACCAAACGAATGTGCCGAGTCTGAGACGGGGTTTTATGCCCCTTGGGCCGATCTGGCGGCCACGTTTTCCTACCATGGCCGCTCGCGGCGCGATTCTCTAGCGGCAGAACCGGCCGGCATTGAGGCCAGAAGCAGCAGTGGCGCGGCCATCCGGCTGCACCACCTACTGCACTTCGTAACCGACTTCCTCGCTGGCATGGCAGAGCGCTTTCCAGAACGAACGCGCAAAGGAGCGGAAGACGTAGATGTCGAACTGGTCGGCGCCGGTGCGCTGGATCTGGGCGAAGACATCGTGATGGGTGGTCGAGCGGCCGGCGCCGACCGGGAAGGCCGGCAGCGCGAAGTCGATGGCGAAGAATTTCGCCAGCACCCATTCCGCTTTCGGCCCGGCGATGCGTATGGCAGTGCGGCCGTGCGACAGGTCGGTCACTGTGCCGATGGCCGGAGTCACCATCTTGGCGAGGGAAGCGGCCAGCCCTTCGGCTTCATCGGCCACGGTGAATTTTCCCGGCGCGAAGCCGAACACCGATTTCACGCCGTCGCTCAGGCCGCCGCCGGCGCCGTCGGGCAGCGCCAGTCCGGTGACGGTGCGGATGGCGGTGATCAGCCTCTTCTCCTCGCCCGGCCAGGCGGCGAGCTGCACGATCGAGCCCGGCCGCGTTTCGGTGAGGATGATCTCGACGCCATGCTCGAAATTGCCGTGCGAGCCGACATGAAACTCCGGCTCGAGGGGGGATTGGCGCTCAACCATGCATGCGGGTCCCTTCCGGATCGTAGAAATGGTTGGAGACGATCTCGACCGGTCCGAACCGGTTGCGCAAGGGATCGGAGACATGGGCGCGGGTGCCGTGCCGTGCCTTGCCGCCCTCGACCAGGGCGAGCGCGATATGCTTGCCGAGCGCCGGCGAATAGCAGCAGGCGGTGATGTGGCCGATCGAGCCGTGCGGATTGGCTTCGTCCAACTCCTCGACAATGTGCGCACCGCCATTGAGGGGCCGGTTGTCGAGTGCGATCAGGCCGACCAGTTCCAGCCGGTCGGGCGCGATCAGGCCTTCTCGGTCCATCATCGCCGAACCGATGAAGGGCTTCTTCTTCGACAGCATCCAGTCGAGATGCAGGTCGCGCGCCGTGGTGCGGCCGTCGATCTCGGCGCCGGTGACATGGCCCTTCTCGATGCGCATCGTGCCCAGCGCCTCGAGCCCGTAGGTGACCAGCCCGAACGGCTTGCCGGCTTCAACAAGCGCTTCCCAGACATGGGTGCCATGGCCGGCGCCGGAATAGACCTCGAAGGCCATTTCGCCGGAGAAGGACAGCCGGCAGATCATCACCGGCACACCAGCGATCTCGCCACGCACGATGCCCATGAAGGGCAAGGTCGCATTGTCGACAGCGGTGCCGGTGACGCAGGCGGCAAGGATCTGCCTGGCCTTCGGCCCGCCGATCGCCGCCCCCGCCCATTCGTCGGTCACCGAGGTGACGTGAACCTTGAGGTCCGGCCAGATCACGTCGAGGAAATATTCCAGATGCTGCATCACCTTGCCGGCATTGGCCGTGGTGGTGGTCATCAGGAAATCCTGCTCGCCGAGTCGCCAGGTGGTGCCGTCGTCAAAGGCAAGGCCGTCCTCGCGCAGCATCAGCCCGTAGCGGGCCTTGCCGACGGCGAGCGTCGAAAACATGTTGGTGTAGACGCGGTCGAGGAAGGCSGCGGCGTCGGGGCCCTGCACGGCGATCTTGCCCAGCGTCGAGACATCGACGATGCCGGCACTCTCGCGCGTCGCCTTGGCCTCGCGCACATAGGCCTGCTCGACCGTTTCGCCTGMAAGCCCGTAGATCATCGGCCGGTACCAGAGGCCGGCGGAATACATGGTCGCGCCATTGGCAAGGTGCCAGTCATGCATCGGCGTCAGCCGCTCGGGCTTCAGGTCGCCGAAGCGCTCCGCCGCCAGCGAGCCGATCGACACCGGCGCGAAGGGCGGCCGGAAGCGCGTGGTGCCGACCTCGGGGATCGGCTTGCCCAATGCCTCGGCCATGATAGCGAGGCCGGGGACATTGGAGCTCTTGCCTTGGTCGGTCGCCATGCCAAGCGTGGTGTAGCGCTTCAGATGCTCGACCGAGACGAAGCCTTCGCGATGCGCCAGCCTTACATCCTCAGCCGTCACGTCATGCTGGAAATCGACGAAGCTCTTGCCCTTGGCCCTGATCTCGAAGACCGGCGCCGGATCGGGGTCGCCGAGTACAGCCTCGACCGTGGGCAACGCCGCCGGCGTGCTTGTTCCACCGGCTGCTGCAATGCCGGCGGCGCGGCCTTCGGCGATCGCCGCGGTGGTGGAAAAACTGCCGGTAAAGGCGCCGGCGCCGACCCAATGCTGTGTCGGCTTCGGCGGCAGRAAGGCCTGCCGCGCGGCATTCCATTCCGCTTTGGCGCCGGCCTGGCTGGCCAGATGGATKGTCGGCGACCAGCCGCCYGACATCAGCAGGCAGTCGGCATGGATGCTGCGTTCGTCGCCGCTCAGCGCACCGGTGACCATGTCGAAACGCTGGACCTTGACGCCGGAGACCGCCTTGCCGCCCTCGGTGGCGATGACCGCATGGCCGGCCAACAGTTCGGCTTCGGCCTCCGTCGCCAGTTTGCGTATTTCGGCTGACAGCTCGGACCTGACGTCGGCGATGGCGACGATCGCCGCACCGGCCTTCTTCAAGGCGACCGCCGCGCGATAGGCGCTGTCATTGTTGGTGAACAGCGCGATCCGCTCGCCCGGCAGCACGCCGAACTCATTGGCGTAGCGCTCGGCGGCATGCGCCAGCATCACGCCCGGCCGGTCATTGCCCGGGAAGACGAGCGGCCGCTCGAAGGCGCCGGTGGCCAGCACCACGGATCTGGCGCGGATCGCCCAGTAGCGATGGCGCGGCTCGCCCTTGGCGGGCTGCTCCTTGTGGTCACTGACGCGTTCGAGTGCTGCAAGCGTGTTGTTGTCGTAGTAGCCCCAGACCGTGGTGCGCGGCAAAAGCCGGACATTGTCGCGGCCTTCGAGCTGAGCGACGGTGCGGCGCGCCCAATCGGTGGCTGGCGCGCCATCGATGGTTTCATCGGACCAGTTGGTCGAGCCGCCGAAACGCGGTTCGAGATCGGCCAGCATGACGCGGGCGCCCTGATCGGCGGCGGCCTTGGCGGCCATCAGCCCGGCCGGGCCGGAACCGACCACCAGCACGTCGCAAAAGGCATTCATGCGTTCGTAGCGGGCGGGGTCCTTCGCTGATCCGGCGCTGCCGAGACCGGCGGCGCGGCGAATGAAATGCTCGCAGAACATCCAGAAACGCGTGCCCTTCAGCGGACCGACCACCGGTCCCATGAAGGTCTTGTAGTAGAAACCGGCCGACAGGATCTTGCCGCCGAGCTGGTTGACGGCGTTGACGTCCCAGGCCAGCGAGGGGAAGCGGTTCTGGCTGACGGCGATCAGCCCGTCATGGATCTCGACCATGGTTGCCGGAATGTTGGGCTCGCGAACCTCGCCCGTCAGCACCGTCACCAGCGCGTTGGGCTCCTCGACACCTGCGGTCAGCAGGCCGCGCGGGCGGTGGTATTTGAACGAGCGCCCGAAAAGCGTGACGCCCTTGGCCAAAAGAGCGGACGCCAGGGTGTCGCCGGCATGGCCGGTATAGGCAACGCCGTCGAAGGTGAAGCGGATCGTCTTCAGCCGATCGATGCGGCCGCCAGTGTCGGCGCGGCGCGGGCTCATGCCTTGTCCTCCGCCTTGCGGCGCGCGGCTGAGCTATGATCGCCGCGCACGAAGGCGACGCTGGAAATCTCATGCGTCAGCGTGTTGCGCACGACGCGCAGATGGGCGCGGCAACCGCCGGAATGCTGCCAGATCTCGTTGTGGTCGCCGGCCGGGTTTAGCCGGTCATAGACGTAGGCGTTCCAKGCSTCGARATTCTGCGAGGCCGGKTSMGGSCGYTSGCGGTTGCCGTCRCCCTGATAGGTGAACTCGATGACGTCGCGCGGGCCGCAGTAGGGGCAAGTGATGAGCACAGGATGTTCCTAGTGAAGCCTGGGATTCGCGCCTTGGCCCTTGTCGTCGATGACGAGGCCGCGGTGGAAACGGTCGAGCGTGAACGGCGCGTTGAAGTCGTGCGGCTCATCCTTGGCGATGGTCCAGGCAAAGCTCCAGCCGGAGGCCGGCGTCGCCTTGAAGCCGCCATAGCACCACCCGCAGTTGAGATACATGCCGGGCAGCGGGCCGGTGGTGATGATCGGCGAGCCATCCATCGACATGTCGCAGACGCCGCCCCAGGAGCGCAACATGCGCACGCGGGCAAGGCCCGGGAACAGCGCCAGCATCTCGCTCATCACCTCGTCGACGATGGGCAAATTGCCGCGCTGGGCGTAGCTGTTGTAGCCGTCGATGTCGCCGCCATAGATGAGGCCRCCCTTGTCSGACTGCGACATGTAGAAATGCCCCATGCCGAAGGTCACGACCGTGTCGATGAAGGGCTTTAGCGATTCCGTCACGAAGGCCTGCAGCACATGGCTCTCGATGGGCATCCTCTCGATGCCGGCGAGTTGCATGACSCGTCCGGTGCTGCCGGCCACGGCAACCGCCACTTTCTTGGCGCGGATATCGCCGCGCGAGGTGGTGACACCGGTGACGCGGTCGCCATCGCGCAGGAAGCCGGTGACCTCGCAATTCTCGATGATGTCGACGCCGCGCCGGTCGGCGCCACGCGCATAGCCCCAGGCCACGGCATCGTGGCGGGCGGTGCCGGCGCGCCTTTGCATCAGGCCGCCGACCACCGGGAAGCGTGCGTTATCGGAGATATCGAGCGCTGGGATCAGGCGCTTGATCTGCGCCTTCGTCATCAGCTCCGCGTCGACGCCGAGATGGCGCATGGCGTTGCCGCGCCTGGCATAGTCGTCGAACTGGGCCGGCGTGTGCGCCAGGTTCAGGCAGCCGCGCTGCGAGAACATGACGTTGTAATTGAGTTCGTGTGAGAGGTTCTCCCACATCTTCATCGAATGCTCGTAGAAGCGGGTGTTGGCCGGCAGCAGATAGTTCGAGCGCACGGCCGTGGTGTTGCGGCCGACATTGCCGGAGCCGAGCCAGCCTTTTTCGAGCACCGCGACATTGGTGATGCCGTGTTCCTTGGCAAGATAATAGGCCGTCGMCAGGCCRTGGCCGCCGCCGCCGATGATGATGACRTCATAGGAWGCCTTSGGRTCMGGCTTGCGCCAGGCCGGCTTCCAGTCCTTGTTTCCCTTGAGCGCGTTCGCGAGCAGCGAAAAGGCCGAGTACTCTGCCATCATTGTCATCCGGTTMGGGCGATGCGGCAGACTATAGAGCAGGCCGCATACGCAAAGCCAATATTGCGCCATGGCCTTTCGACTGACCGACGCTCGGATCGCGATCCGAGCGCGATCGGATGCGACGGCTTGCCCCATGATATGGCCGTCTTTATCAAGGACAGGCTTTTTGAATGCCTTTGCCGCCCGTGAGTCGCCAACAAATCATGCTTTTTCGATTGCTTCGCCTCCTCCTGATCCTCGCGCTCGTCGTTTCGGCGCAGCCTTCGTTCGAGGCGATGGCGCAGGCGCTTGGCCAGGGCTCCGCCGGTTTGATCACCGATCAGCAGAAAGTCATCCAGGGGCTGACGGCCAAGACGGACGATCTCGAGAAGAAAATACAGCAGGACGGTGAGGACGATGCCTCGCTCGTGGATATCCGTCTGCAGCTTGAGGATCTGTCGCGGGCGGCACTGACCAGTGCGCTGGCGTTCCGTTCGCGCCTCACCGACATCAACAATCGCATCGAGGTGCTAGGCCCGCCGCCGTCGGCGGGCCAGCCGCAGGAGCCCGACATCGTGACCGGCGAACGCCAGGCGCTGGCGTCSGAAAARGCCGARATCAACGCGGTCGTYGCCGCCGCGCAGAACCTGTCGATCCGCATCAGCGGACTGATCGACAAGATCGGCAATATGCGCAGCGAGCTGTTCCGGAACTTTTTGAGCAAGCGCTACGTGCTGACGGATGCGTTGAGCCCGCAGGTTTTTTCCGACGCCCGCGACGAGTTCAACAATTTCTACAAGGCGGTGTCGTCCTGGCTGAGCTTCGCTTTCAAATTCAAGTTCCAGGCCATCCTCGCGGCAACTTTCGTGGCGCTTGGCCTAGCGCTGGTGCTGCTGGTTGGCGGCAGGCGGCTGTTCGGGCGCATGTTCGAGGCCGACCCCACCGATGAAGACCCATCCTATCTCAGCCGCCTGACGGTGGCCTTCTGGTCGACATTGCTGCCGACCCTGGCTGTCGGCGCCTTTCTCGGCTCGACCATTTTCTTTTTCAATTACTACAACGTCTTGCGTGGCGACATTGGCCTCTTCCTCAATGCGATGGCGACGGTCATCGGCGTGGTGTTCTGCGTCAACCGGCTGACCAATGYGGCGCTGGAGCCGCGGCTGCCGAACTGGCGTCTGATCCCCGTCGAGACCGGGCCGGCGCGCTGGCTGGTGCGCCTGACCACCGCCATGGCGGTGGTCATCTCAGTCAACACCTTCCTGTCTGTCATCAACGACAAGATGGGCTCGCCGCTGTCGCTGACCATCGCGCGCAGTTTCGTCGCCACCATCATCGTCGGCATCATCCYGATCCTGATGGCGATGCTACGGCCGTTCAAGGCGCGTGACGGAAGCTGGCGGCCATGGCCGGCATGGCTGCGCTATCTGGCGCTGGCGCTTGGCCTGTTCACCATCGTCGCCGCCTTGCTTGGCTATATCGGCCTTGCGCTGTTCGTCTCGCTGCAGGTCGTGGTCACCGGCACGGCGCTGATCACCGCCTATATCGGCTTCCTSTCGGCGCGGGMGATCGGCGAGGAGGGGGCATTCGCCAACACGTCCGTCGGGCGCTGGCTGTCGACCAATTCGAGTTACGAAGACACCGCGCTCGATCAGCTTGGCCTCGTCGTCAGCATCGCCATCAACCTGTTGATCGTGCTGGTTTTCCTGCCGCTGATCCTGCTGATGTGGGGCTTCCAGCCCGGAGACATCCAGGCCTGGGCCTACAAGCTCGCGACCGGGATCAATATCGGTTCGGTTACGAWTTCGGTCACCGGCATCCTTTCGGGCATCATCGTCTTCGTCATCGGCTATTTCCTGACGCGCTGGTTCCAGGGCTGGCTCGACGGCTCCGTCATGGCGCGCGGCAAGGTCGATACCGGCGTGCGCAACTCGATTCGGCTGGCGGTCGGCTATGCCGGCGTAGCTCTGGCGGGGCTGGTCGGCATATCAGCGGCGGGCATCGATCTCTCCAGCCTGGCGCTGGTCGCCGGTGCGCTTTCCCTCGGTATCGGCTTTGGCCTGCAGAATGTGGTGTCGAATTTCGTCTCGGGCCTGATCTTGCTGGCCGAGCGGCCGTTCAAGGTTGGCGACTGGATCGTCGCCGGCGACGTCAGCGGCACGGTCAAGAAGATCAGCGTGCGCGCCACCGAGATCGAGACGTTCCAGCGGCAGTCGGTGATCCTGCCCAATTCGAACCTGATCAACAATGCCGTCGGCAACTGGACGCACCGCAACAAGCTCGGCCGCATCGACATCAAGGTCGGCGTCGCCTATGGCAGCGACGTCAAGCAGGTTCACGCCATCCTGCTGGAGATCGCACGCAGCCACCCGATGGTGCTGAAGAACCCCGAACCCTTCGTGCTGTTTTCCAATTTTGGACCGGCGGCACTCGAATTCGAGATCCGTGTGTTCCTGGCCGATGTGATGAACGGCAACATCGTGCAGAACGACGTCCGCTTCGCCGTGCTGGAAAAATTCAGCGACCAGCATATCGAGATCCCGTCGACGCCGCGCGCCGTCATCGAGACCAAACATGCGAAGGCCTGGCCGACCGACGACGACAAGATCGAGGCCGACTTCGCCGACCAGGAACAGGCGAAGGCGGACGCCGCGGCCGAGGCGAAAAAGCTCGTCAAATCAGGACGGAAGCTGCGCAAGCCCGATCCCGACTAGACCTGTTCGCGGCTCTCGATCAGCGCGGACAGTGCCGTGCGCAGATCGGTCTCGCCGTGCCTGATCTCGCCGACGCCGTGCTCGACATCGATGCAACCGGCATTGTGGGCATCGAACATCGAAGCGACCAGTTCGGCGTAGCTCGTGCTGATGCCGCCGCCGACCAGGGCGGGAACCCAGTCCTGCCTCGGCAGTTCGCGGGCTGTGATCTCTCGGCCGGCAATCTCGCCAAGCGTCCGCGCCACATCGGTTGCGCTGTAACGATCAGGCCCTTCGGCATGGACCACGCGCAGCGCATCGCCGCCTCCCGACAGGAGGAGATCGGCAGCCATCAGGCCGACATCGCCGGCTGACACGGTCGGGAAGGACTTGGAGACGGGATGATGCAGGCTCGGCAGCATACCGGTCTCGATCGCGCGGCCGACCAGGCGGTTCCAGTTCTGCATATGCTCGGCGGAACGCAGCACCGTCAGCGCCGCCGGAATCGTCCTCAGTTGCGATTCCAGATGGTGGAAGGTGAGCGTGATGCCGGTGCCGGCGGCAAGCTGGGCGCCATAATCCGAGATCGCCAGGATGCTTTGCGGCCTGACTTGATCGAGTGCGTCAACGATGCACCGGATGGTGGCTTCCATCTCCGCCGATGCATCATCGGCGCGCACGCCAGTCGGGCAGATGACCTGAACAGCGGTCGCGCCTTTTGTTGCCCGGGCCAATGCCGGCGCATCGCGCAGATCGGCGATTTCTGTCTCGCAGCCAAGCGCACGGAACTCTTCGGCATGCGACGGGTTTCGCACCACGGCCCTGACCGGAACGCCATGTCGACGCAGTCCACCGATGGTGGCCCGTCCGATCTTCCCGCTAGCGCCCAACACAACAAACATGCCCGTATCCTTCGTCCTGACCAATGGGATGTCAGGAATGCCGGATTGGTGCGCTCGGGTCGCCCAGATACAGACGGCGGAAGACAAAAACGGATGGTGGCTTCGAAAGCTGACGGCACGGCCGGCGAAGTTGCCGGACCGCCGGTTATCGCTGCATGCGAAGCAGTGCGGCAGGCGTGACACCGAGGATGCGCTTCATGCTTTGCGCCATATGGCTCTGATGCGAAAAGCCTGCCTCCAGCGCGATCTGGCTGAGCGGCATTTTCGCCTGATGCAACAGGGCCCTGGCCCGCTCGACACGGCGATGGATGACATATTGGTGGGGCGGCATGCCAAAGGTGCGACGAAACAGCACTTTCAGATGCGAGACGCTGATGGCAGCCACTTGCGCCAGCTCATCCAGCGAAAGGTCCTGATCGAGATTGGCCTCGATGAAATCGGCCAATCTGCGCTTCTGGCCGAAGGAAAGCGTTTGCCTGGCCGGAACGTTCGACTTCGACCCTTCACCCTGGATGAGCTGTACCGCCAGCGCCTTGGCCAGGCTTTCGAAATACAGCCGGTCGGATGGCACGTCCGGGCTCAGTCCGGTCGCCAGCGCATGGGCGATATGTTCGATCCTCGGATCGCGGCGCTGGAACTGCGGATCGACGACGACTCGGTCCGGATCGATTTCGAGATCCTCGGCGGCACGCCGAACCAGGGCCGGGCTGACCCACAGCCGCAGGATGGTGCAGTCGGCGTCATCCTCCCAGTCGCCATCGAGCCCGGCTGGCACGATATCGATGTCGCCATCCGACTGGACCCGCCGGTGATGTTTTCCGTCGCAGTGGCACGACGCGTTGACTGGCGCTCCGACGTGGATTCCAAGCCGATGATTGATGGATGCGGGCACATAATGGGTCAGCCCCGCAGTGATCCTTCGCGACTCAACCCCAACGCCAATCGTTTCCAGCCAGTTGTCGTGCATAGTCTCTTCTTCGCGTTTGCCGCCTTCGGTTCATATCGTGCCGGCCGGCGAAATTAACAGGGCCCAGCGTGCGCTCTTACTCTGCATTGGAGAAGCCAAAGCCAATTGCGGCATGAATGCGGCATTCAGTTGCGGTTCAGCTTCCATCTCATATAAGCTCCCATGCAAAGGGCGAAAATGCCTTGCGAAATGCAACAGAGGCGGTGGGAACACCGATATTGCAAAATGTGGAAGTCTCTCGTCGCTGCCGTCGCCTTGCTCGCTGTGAGCGGCTCGGCCCATGCCGCCAGCGCGGTCAACAAGGACGCCGAGACCCGTACGCTGGTCGTGACCGAGGGCGGCAGCAAGACCGAGCTTGCGCTGGCCGGCGGTGAAACCGTCGAGTTCTGCCAGAATGGCTGCTTCGTTCTCTTGCCCAACGGTGACCTCGAAGCCCTGACCGGCTCGGAAACCGTCGAAATCTCGGGCGGCGTCGCCCGCATCAAGTAATGTCGGCGGCATGATTGGAAAGGCCGGGCATTTGCTCGGCCTTTTATCGTTTCCGGTAGCAGTTGTTTAACAATGACGCCGGAAATACCGGTGCGGCAGCCGCCTGCAACCAGGCGTTTTAACGTTCACTACGCCATCCCCCGCTATACCAGCGTCAAGACGCCGAAACGGCGCGCAACCAGATTCCGGTTTCCCGGATCATACGCTGGCAGGGCAGGACGGACATGGACGCGCGGTCGGACAGGAACGCAATACCGCTTGCGGTCGATCTCGACGGCACGTTGATCGCGACCGACCTGTTGTGGGAAGGCTTGTTCCTTCTGCTCAAGAAGAACCCGCTCTATATTTTCCTGGTGCCATTCTGGGCGGCCGGCGGGCCGGCGCGGCTGAAGCAGGCGATCGCGCAGCGCATAGACATCGACCCCGCGACACTGCCCTATCGTGCGCCGCTGCTCGACCGGCTCCGTACAGAGCACAGCGAAGGTCGCAAGATCGTGCTGGCGACGGGTACGCCGCGCAAATTCGCCGACGCCATAGCAGCCCATCTCGGCATTTTCGACCGGGTGCTGGCGACCGACGGCCTCGACAATCTCACCTCGGGCAAGAAGCGTGCTTCGCTGGTCACGGCCTATGGCGATGGCGGGTTCGACTATGCCGGCAACAGCCGCCATGACCTCCAGGTCTTCGATGCCGCGCGCAAGGCAATCGTGGTTGCGCCGGACCGACATGCCGCGCGCTGGCAGGCGGCGCATGGCGCCGAAACCATGCCGGCGCCGAAGCCGACCTTGCGGACCATCGTCAAGATGCTGCGSRTGCATCAGTGGCTGAAGAAYTCGCTGATCGCSGTGCCGATGGTGCTGTCGCAYGARTACTTCAACGCCAACATGATCTGGCAATGCMTGCTGGCGTTCATCTCGTTCAGCGCGGTGGCGTCGGCGATCTATATCCTCAACGATTTCTTCGATCTCGCGCTTGACCGCAAGCACGTCACCAAACGCAACAGGCCATTCGCCAGCGGCGCACTGTCGATCCCGTTCGGCCTCGGCGCGATCGTCGTGCTGTTGGCGATCGGCATCGGCACCAGCCTGTTTTTGCCAATCCAATTCCTTGGTGTGCTCAGCGGCTACATGGTCGTCACCACGGCCTATTCGCTGTCGTTCAAGCGCATGCTGCTGGTCGATGTGCTGACGCTTGCCGGCCTCTATTCGATCCGCGTGATCGCTGGTGCGGCCGCGACCGGCGTCGACGTCTCGTTCTGGCTGCTCGCCTTCTCAATCTTCTTCTTCCTGTCGCTGGCGCTGGTGAAGCGCTTCGTCGAGCTGCGCACCACCGCCATTCCGCCGGGCGAACGCATTGCCGGCCGCGGCTATCGCACTGAAGACCAGGAGATCGTCGCCCAGGCCGGCATGGCCTCGGCCTTTTCCTCGGCGCTGGTGCTGGCGCTCTACATGGACAGTGTCGCGGTGCGCGAACTTTATCCGCATCCATGGCTGATCTGGCCGCTGGCGCCGATCGTGCTTTACCTCACCATGCGCGTCTGGATCCTGGCGCGCCGCGACGAGATGCATGACGACCCGGTCGTCTTCATCATCCGCGACTGGCGTAGCCAGATCGTGGTGGCGATCGGTGCGGTGCTGCTGGTCATCGGGGGCTGGTAGGTATGGCCGGCCGGTTCCAGAGCTTTGGCCTCGCCACGCCGCCTGCGCCACGTGCAATCCACGCCGACGATGCCATTGCGCTGCTCAAGGGCGGCCAGGCGAAGGACGGGTCGCTGTTGGCCTATGGCAATGGCCGGTCCTATGGCGATTCCTGTCAGAACCAGGCCGGCGCGGTGGTCGACATGCGAACCCTGAACCACATCCGCGCCTTCAATGCCGAGAGCGGTGTGCTCGAGGCGGATGCCGGCGTGCTGCTGTCGGATATCATCGCGCACGCCGCACCCCACGGCTTCTTCCCGGCTGTCGTKCCGGGCACGCAGTTCGTGACGCTCGGAGGTGCCATAGCCAATGACGTGCATGGCAAGAACCATCACCGGCGCGGCACGTTCGGCTGCCATGTCGAAAGCTTCACGCTGTTGCGGTCGGATGGGAAGACCCATCGCTGCTCGGCCACGGACAATCCGCGCCTGTTTGCGGCGACCATCGGCGGCATGGGCCTGACCGGCCTGATCCTGTCGGCCTCGATCCGGCTGATGCGGGTGCCTTCGCTCGACATCGTCGAGAAAACGACGCCGTTTCGCGATCTCGGCGAATTCTTCGATCTGGCCGAGGCGGCGGACCAGGCCAATGAATATGCGGTAGCCTGGATCGACCAGCTCGCCGGCGGCCGCAACAGCGGGCGCGGCCTGCTGTTCACGGGCAACCACGCCGAGCATGGCTCGCATGCGGCCGCGCGCGCCAGCGACACTCTTGCGGTGCCGTTCCAGCCGCCCTTCAACGTGCTCAGCCGGCCGTTCCTGACCGCTTTCAATACCGCCTACCGGTGGAAGAAAGGCCGCGCCACGGTGCCGCGCCAGGCCGGCTATCAAGGCTTCTTCTTTCCGCTAGACGGCGTGCGTGACTGGAACCGGCTTTATGGCCCCAAAGGGCTGTTCCAGCACCAGAGCGTGGTGCCGGAAGAGGTCGCGCGCATCGTTGTGCCGGAATTGCTCGCGGCGGCCCGGCGGGCCGGGCAGGGCTCCTTCCTCACCGTGCTGAAACGCTTCGGTTCGATCCGCTCGCCGGCGCTGCTGTCAT
Organism: Mesorhizobium sp. P3_A9; assembly: GCF_056402975.1. Classification (NCBI taxonomy): domain Bacteria; kingdom Pseudomonadati; phylum Pseudomonadota; class Alphaproteobacteria; order Hyphomicrobiales; family Phyllobacteriaceae; genus Mesorhizobium; species Mesorhizobium sp. P3_A9. The sequence goes on from NZ_JBFUGJ010000020.1 coordinate 24,644, forward strand.
TCCCGCGGCCGGGCTACACGCTGACGCTGGATTTCCCCAACAAGGGCGCGGCGACGCTTGCCCTGCTTGGTGAACTCGACCGCATAACTGTCGCGGCCGGCGGGGCGGTCAACCCTTACAAGGATGCGCGCATGAGTGCTGCGACCTTCGCCGCCTCCTTTGCGGACTGGCCGAGGCTGGAAGCGCTGCGCGACCCCGCCTTCATGTCCGATTTCTGGGCGCGCACGGCTGGCAGCATCGACCTGCGGCGGCGCGGCGCCGAGGCCGCGGAATAGATAAAAATGGAATGAATCGTGGTTAGCGAATGATTAATCGCAAGGTTTACTCAAAACACTCTTGTGAGTTCACGAAATCTTTTCGGGTTTGTACTGGAAGTCACGGGGTGGGCGCGCAGGCATGAAATATATCGTCTTCATTCTCTTTACGGTCATGACCAATGCCGCTGCGCAGCTCATGCTGAAGCAAGGCATGATGTCGCTTGGACCGATCTCGTTCGAGGGCGTCAATCCGCTCATCAAGCTGCTGCAGATCGTCTTCAGCCCGTGGGTGTTCCTCGGGCTTTGCACCTTCGTCATCTCCATGGCCTCGCACCTTTATGTGCTGTCCAAGGTCGAGCTTTCCTTCGCCTATCCCTTCCTCAGCCTTGCCTATGTCGCCGTCGCCATCTTCGCCTATTTCGTCTTCCGCGAAGACCTCAATGGCTGGCGCATCGCCGGCATCGCCTTCATCTGCGTCGGTACCGTGCTGATCGCGCAAAGCGGGCGAGGGCATGAGGACCAGACCGCTTCCATCACGCCCGACAAGATCCCTGCAAACGAGACCGTTCGATGAGACATGTGATTTTCGGCGGTGACGGCTTCGTCGGCCGTCACCTTGCCCCGAAGCTTGTGGCCGATGGCGAAGAGGTTCTCGTCGCCGACATCGTCAAGAGCGACCTTGCGCATTACCGCAATGTCCGGTTCGTCCAATGCGACGTCACGGATCCGGCGTCGGTCGCCACTGTCGGGCTGAAGGCCGACGACATGGTCTACAATCTCTCGGCCAAGATGCTGTCGCCGATCCAGGTTCGGGCCAAGCGGCACGAGTTTTTCTTTCCGGTCAATTTCCATGGCACCGAGCACATCATGCAGGCCATGGACAAGGCGGGTGCACCAAGGCTCGTCCACTACACGACCGACATGATCTACGGCCACACGGTCACCCAGCCGATGACCGAGGAGCACCCTGTCGCGCCGCTTGGTGAGTATGGCTGGTCGAAGCAGAAGACCGAGGAACTGGCCGCCGAATGGCGCAAGCGCGGGATGTCGATCTCGCTGTTTCGCCCGCGCCTGATCATCGGCCCGGGCCGGCTCGGCATCCTTGAAAAACTGTTCAAGCTGATCGACTGGAATTTTCCCGTGCCGATGATCGGTTCGGGCAGGAACCCTTATCAATTCATCTCGGTGTTCGACTGCGCCGAGGCCGCGCGTGCGGCCTGGAAAGCCGGCGTGCCCAACGAGGCCTACAATCTCGGCTCGCTCAAACCGCCGCCGGTCAAGAAATTGCTTGGCGATTTGATCAGGCATGCCGGCTCGAAATCGATCCTGCTGCCGACGCCCGGCTGGGCGGTCAAGCGTACGCTCGACCTGCTCGATCTCATCAACATGCCGATCATGGACCCGGAGCAATATCTGATCGCCGACGAGGAGTGCGTGCTCGACGTGTCCAAGGCCGAGCGCCAGCTCGGCTGGGTGCCGCAATATCGCGACGAGGACATGCTGATCGCCGCCTACAGCGAGTACCGCGCCAAGAAGGCCGGTCACGCCGTCGCCACCAAACATGTGCCCGCCGAATAGCGGGCCTGCCAAACAGTTTTATGGCGCACGACGCGGGTCGTCAGCGCGGACAGGAGATTGAAATGACCGTCATGGCCAAGCCCGAACAGACCAACGCGCGCACCCTAGTCAGCGCGCCGGCGCTGTCGCCCGCCACCATCGCCAAGCCCGATTTGATCAGCGTCGAGCAGGCCAAGGCGATGGATGTCGCCCGCATGACCGATCTGTTCAAGGCGCATCTCAACCCCGGCCAGCTGCATTTCATGAAGCTGCTCGGCTTCCACAAGATCAAGATCGAGCGTGCCGAAGGCATGTTTTACATCGACCAGAACGGCCGCAAGATCCTCGATTTCTTCGGCGGCTTCGGTTCGCTGGCCTTCGGCCACAACCATCCGCGCATCCTCGAAGCGCGCAAAAAGTTCCAGGAAGAAAARCGCCAGGAAATCGCCATCGCCTTCATGTCGCAATATGCGGCGGCAYTGGCGCACAACATCGCCAAATGCTCGCCCGGCGATCTCGACATGGTGTTTTTGGGCTCGTCCGGCTCGGAGGCGATGGAAGCGGCGGTGAAGCTTGCCGAGCGCGCTGCCGGGCCGAAGCGGCCGAAAATCGTCTATGCCGAGAATTCCTTCCACGGCAAGACCAAGGGGGTGCTCGGCATCACCGACGGCCAGCTTTATCGCGCTGATTTCAAAATGGCCGAGAATACGGTGCGTATTCCGTTCGGCGACATCGAGGCGGTCGAGCGCCTGTTCCGTTCCGATCCGGAAGTCGGCGTCATCGTGCTTGAAACCATCCAGGGCGGCGGCGGCATCATCCAGGCCCCTGCCGAATACTGGCAGAAGCTGCGCGCGCTGTGCGACCAGTTTGGTGTGCTGTGGGTGGCCGACGAAGTCCAGTGCGGCTATGGCCGYTCSGGCCGCTTCTATGCCTTCGAGCATTACGGTGTCGTGCCTGATGTGACSGCRYTKGCCAAGTCGCTYGGCGCCGGCAAGGCGGCGGTCGGCGCSATGATCGCCMRGCGCGASGTCTAYATGAAGGCCTATGGCACGCCGAAGACGGCGATGATCCATGCCATGGCGACCTTCGGYGGCATGGGCGAAGCCTGCGTCACCGCGATCGAGGGCCTCAACGTGCTCTATGACGAGGGGTTGATCGACAACGCCGCCGTCACCGGCGACTATCTGCTGCAGCGGCTGCAGGCGTTGAAGGAAAAATACCCCAAGATCATCAAGGATGTGCGCGGCAAGGGCTTCATGATCGGCCTGGAGTTCCACGACTTCTCGCAGACCTTGCCGATGGTGCTGCGSCCGATCGTCAGTGTGCTCGACGACAAGCTGAAGGGCTCGCTGTCCGGTTTCGTCGGCGCGCTGCTGCTGCGTGACTACGACGTGCTCGTCGCCTTCACCGAATACAACCGCAACGTCATCCGGCTCGAGCCGCCGCTGATCTGCCAGCGCGAGCATGTCGACCGCTTCGTCGATGCCTTCGACAGCTTGCTGTCGCGCGGCATCGTTTCGATCGTGAAGGATTTCGTCAAAAGCCAGGTTCGTTGAGCGAAACGATGCTGACCAAGTCTCCCGCTGCGAAAAACCCACTCGACCGGCTCACCGAGGCTGGTCTGGCGTGGGGCGAGGGGACCTATGCGCGGCTGGCCGCACCGATCGGCGCGGCGGCTTTCGCGCTCTACATCCTTCTGACCGCGTTCACGGCATGGGCGATGCCCGACGCCAACTGGGACATGCTGCCCTATCTCGCAATATCGGAGGAAGGCAGCTATCCCGATGCGCAGGCGCTGCATGACTATGCCTACAGCACCGTCAAATCAGGTGTTTCGGCCGGTGACTACAAGGCCCTGACCGACGATGGCGGCGGCTTCCGCAGCCACATGACGGACAATGCCGCAGACTTCCATTCACTGCTCGGCATGTACCGGATCAAATTCCTCTATGCCGAGATCCTGTCGACGCTGAGTGCGGTGATGTCGCCGGTCGAGGCGATGCGCCTGGTGCAGGTGTTTTCGGTGCTGCTCTTCGGCGCGATCACGTTGCTCTGGCTGCGCAGGGAAAAGGCTTTGGCGCTGGCGCCGGTGGCCGGCGCGGTGCTGATCATGGCTGATTTCGGCGATGCGGCGCGGGCTTCGACGCCGGACCTGCTGACGTCGGCGCTGCTGCTCGGCGGGCTCTACGCCTATATCAGAGGCCGCGAGGTGGCGACGGCGATCCTGCTCTTCCTCGCCTTCATGGTGCGGCCGGACAATATTGTTTTCCTTGCCGTTTTCGCGGTGCTGCTGGTCGCTTTCCGGCAGAAGGCATGGGGTGCGCTGGCCGGCTTTGCCGCGTCCTTCGTCGCCTATTTCGCCATTTCGCACTGGGCCCAGCACCCTGGCTGGTGGCCGCATCTGTGGTTCTCCAGCATCGAGCAGCACTACAATATGGACGGCTTCGAGCCGGCGTTTTCGGTCACCGCCTATCTCAAGGCGTTTGCGACATCGCTGCTGCGCGCCGTCAATCTGAACAGCTGGGTCGGCGTTTCGGTGCTTGCACTGGCCGGCTGGTTCGCCGCCGGCCGCGCCGGCTTCCGTCTCGACCGCCGCGCCGGCATTTTGTTCGCGGCGCTGGTGCTGGGGGCACTGGCCAAATTCACGGTCTTCCCGATCCACGATACGCGCATCTATTTTCCACACCTGATCCCGCCCTTCCTGCTGCTGGCGACGCCGTTCATGGCGCTGTGGGCGGCGGTGACACGCGGCCAGCATCGCGCCGCCTTGCACATCATTCCCGGAGACAAGCCATGAGTTCGCTATCCAACCTGGCGCGCATCGCCTTGTCGCTCGGCCTTCCCTCAGGCCTGCTCGATCGCGGGCCGTCGCTGCGCGGCACGAAATTCCTGGCCAAGGCGGCGCTGAAAGCGCGCTTCGGTGGGGCAGGGCAGCCGTTCCAGATGGTCAATGTCGGCGCCTGCGACGGCGCGCTGTTCGACGATGTCACGCCGTGGCTGCACAAGATTTCCGGCGCCCGCGCCATGCTGGTCGAGCCCATCCCGTACAATCAGAAGCGGCTGCGCGCCAACTATCCCGATACGGACCGCTTCATCATCGAGCCGGTGGCCGTCACCAGGACAAAGGGCACGATCACCGTCCACACGTTCGATGCCGCAGCTCTTGAGGCCGGCACGCTGCCGATCGAGTTCATCGGCTGCTCGTCGGTGACAGATACCAATCTGATGTCGGGCAAGAATGCCTGGGGTGAGGCCGACGCCAACTTCAACAAATTCGCGCCGCATCTGAAGGACATCGAAGTGCCGTCGGAAACACTGCAGACGTTGCTCGACCGCAACGGCATCAGTCATATCGATGCCTTCCTTGTCGATTGCGAAGGTGCCGACTGGATCGTCTTCGAACAGCTCGACCTCAAGCGCTATCGTCCGGGCATGATCAAGGTCGAGGTAGGAGCGCTGCCGGCAGCCGAGATCGGCCAGGTCGTGGTCAAGCTGAAGACGGCGGGCTATCAGGTCGGCTTCCAGGCCGAGGACATCTGGGCATTCGCCTGAAGCCAGCTTTTTCCTGATCCATATCGGGTCGCGCCGCATCCGTGGCGTGTCGCAAACAGGCGGTAGCGTCGTGCCGGTCGCCTGCATATTGTGCGCCGATCAAAACGGGCGCCGACGTTGCCCGCAATAGCACTTTGGAGTCGCGGGCAATGGCAGAGTTTCCGAAAAAGGCGAAGGTCGTCATCATTGGCCTCGGCGGTATTGTTGGCGCATCGATCGCCCATCACCTGATCGAGCGCGGATGGGACGATATCGTCGGCATCGACAAATCGGGCATCCCGACCGACATCGGTTCGACCGCGCATGCTTCCGACTTCTGCTACACGACCAGCCACGACTTCCTGTCCTGCTGGACGACGCTTTATTCCATCGATTTCTACGAGAAGATGGGTCACTACGCCCGCATCGGCGGCCTCGAAGTGGCCCGCGTCGGCGACGACGGCCGCATGGACGAGATCAAGCGCAAGATCGCTTCGGCCAAGGCCTTTGGAACACGTGCGCGCCTGATCGAACCGGCCGAGATCAAGGAAAAATTCCCGCTGATCGAACAGGACATGGTGCAGGGCGGGCTCTGGGACCCGGACGCCGGCCTCGTCATCCCACGCTCGCAGACCGTYGCCGGCAAGCTGGTTGACCAGGCGGAAGCGTCGGGCAAGYTGAAATCYTTCGCCAACACGYCGGCCAGRTCSCTCRTCGTCRAGGACGGCCGCATATCAGCCGTGGTGACCGACCGCGGCACCATCGAGGCCGACTATGTCATCGTCTGCGCCGGCATCTGGGGCCGGCTGATCGCGGAAATGGTCGGCGAAGACCTGCCGGTCATGCCGATCGACCATCCGCTGACTTTCTTCGGCCCCTACAATGAGTTCGCCGGCACCGGCAAGGAGATCGGCTGGCCGCTGCTGCGCGACCAGGGTAATTCCGCCTATATGCGCGATACCGGCGATCCCAAGACCGCCGAGGGCGGCCAGATCGAGTGGGGCTATTACGAAGAAAACAATCCGCGCCTTTGCCATCCGCGCGATCTGCTGGAAAAGCATGAGGCGCGGCTGTCGCCTTCGCAGCGCGACCTCGACATGGAGCAGATCCTGGCGCCGCTCGAACGCGCCATGGAACTGACGCCGATCCTGGGCGAACTCGGCTACAACGAAAGCCATTCCTTCAACGGCCTGCTACAAGTGACGGCCGATGGCGGCCCGTCGATGGGCGAGAGCCAGAAGGTGCGGGGTCTCTGGTATGCCGTCGCCATCTGGGTCAAGGACGGCCCCGGCATGGGCAAGCTGATCGCCGACTGGATGACCGACGGCCGCACGGCGATCGACCACCACGCCATCGACTATGCGCGCTYCTATCCGCACCAGACCAAGGAACAATTCATCTGGGATCGCTGCACCGAGACGGCGATGAAGGTTTACAATCCGGCGGTGCATCCGCGCGAGCCSTTCTCCAAGGSYCGCAACATMAGGCGCTCGCCGTTCTGGGAGCGCGAGAARGAACTCGGCGGCTAYTTCATGGAAYTGGGCGGCTGGGARCGSGCSCAYGGCTAYGCCGCCAACGARCACCTYYTGGAGAAGTAYGGCAACCGGGTRCCSGTGCGTGAGAACGAGTGGGACAACCGCCATTTCTGGCGCGTCTCCAATGCCGAGCACCTGGCGATGAGCGAGGATTGCGGCATCGTCAATCTCTCGCACTTCTCGATGTACGACATTGAGGGACCCGACCATGTCGCGCTGCTGGAGTGGCTGTGCGCGGCCAAGGTCGGCGGCGACAACAATATCGGCAAGGGCATCTACACCCACTTCCTCGACGAAGAAGGCATGGTGCGCGCCGACTTCACCGTCATCCGCATGGCTGATCGTTGTCGTTTGATCGACGGCGCCGACGCCGGCCCGCGCGACTTCCGCTACATGCAGCGTACCGCGCAGGACAAAGGTTTCGATGTCACCATCACCGATGTGACGGAGAAATACGTGACCATCGGCATATGGGGTCCGAACGCCCGCACGACCCTGCAGAAGGTGGTCGAGAATCCGGACGGGCTGTCGATCGAAAACTTCCCCTTCGCGGCAATCAAGCCAGTCAGGATCGGCGGCAAGGATGTCACCGCTTTCCGCATCTCCTATGTCGGCGAACAGGGCTGGGAACTGCACATGCGCTACGAGGATGGCCTCGCCGTCTGGGACGCGCTGCGCTCGACCGGCGTGATGCCGTTCGGCGTCGAGACCTATGCCAATACGCGCCGCATGGAAAAGAGCCTGCGGCTGCAGAACGCCGACCTGCTGACCGAGTACAATCTGCTTGAAGCCGATCTGGCGCGTCCGAAGGTCAAGGAGAACGATTTCTGCGGTAAGGCCAAGCATGTCGAATACCGCGCCCGCGAGCATCAGCCGGCGACGCTGTGCACGCTGGTGATGACCGAGAACACTGACTCCAAGGGCGTCGCCCGCTATCCCGTGGGCATCATGCCGGTGATGGATCCGACCACCGGCGAGACGCTGGTCGACGAACTCGGCCGCCGCTCCTTCACCACTTCGGTCGCCTATGGCCCGACCATCGGCAAGAACATCGCGCTTGCCTACCTGCCGCATTCGTATGCGCAGGAAGGCCGCAAGCTCAAGGTCGAGTATTTCGGCGAGACCTATCCGGTCGAAGTCGCCGGCGTCGGCTACAAGCCGCTCTACGACCCGGAGAACCTCAAGCCGCGCAGCTGATCTTCGGCCGAGAGTGTACCGATTGCAAAAGCCTGGCTTCGAGCCGGGCTTTTGTCTTTTTAACCGGATGATTCTCGCTTACCGTCGTGACGGGCGGAGTAGAGCACTTGCAACGGTTCGGCTGGGATAAGAAGAACGATGCGTTCGTGTTCACGACCAGCGGGAACGTTCCCGTTCGTGTCAGTTGGACCTTTGCTGTTCCAATTATCTTGCCTTTTCTGCGGGAGTGGTCGACGCGGCCGATGGATGCCTTGATCCATACGTTCGTATTTGCCGTGTTGTTCTTCGTGTCGGTGTTTTTACATGAACTGGCGCATGTATGGGCTGCGCGCCGACAGGGCATCGGCACCGAGAGGATAGAACTCTATCTCTTTGGTGGGTTTGCTTACTTCAAGCGGGGCGTAGCCTCGCCGCGTGGTTGGGCATGGATCGCATTTGCGGGTCCATTGGCGAATATCGTTTTGGCAGCGGGTCTCGCTGCTTCCTATTATTTCCTCGCGGCGCTGTTGCCGCCCGTTGAGGTGGATAGTCTCTTCAATTCGCCGCCTCCAGGGCCGGTCAACCTTCTGGAATGGACACTTTGGATTGGCGCTTTGCTGAACGGGGCGCTCTTCATCCTCAACATTCTTCCCGCCTATCCCCTCGATGGCAGCACGATTGCGCGGCATCTGCTTGCACGGCGCTTCGGAAGCGGCACGGCAGCACGGATCGTCGGCTTCTGTGGCGTCGTCCTCTCGATCTTGCGGTTTGTTGTCATCCTCGCTGCTGCCATATCGGGCGTCCTGCTATGGCTTCCGCCGGCGTTCAAGCCGAATTGGCGAGCGTTTCGCGGCACCGGCAAGAAGAAGCCCAATCCGTCGCGCCCAGTCGAGGCCGACGATGACGTGGAGTGGCGCGGCAGAGGCGGACGGCCGATCAACAAATAGTATCAGTGCCGCTAAGCTCCGACCGGCGTTGTGAAGGTTGCGTCCCGAAACCAGCAGATACGGCTTTTTTCTTTGCCACAATACGATTCTCGCTTACCYTTRCGGCATGTCTGCTTTYKCCTGYGCAAGACATYTSYTTTCSGGCTGCGCCGCGCTGGCGCTGMYGCTCTGGCTGGCGTCGGGAACCCGTGCGGACGAGCCGGTCGATGTCGAACTGGTGCTGGCGGTCGACGTTTCGCTGTCGATGTCGGCGGACGAGCTCGAGATCCAGCGTCATGGCTACGCGGCGGCACTCACCCACGACAACGTACTGCAGGCCATCGCCGATGGCGCCTATGGCAAGATCGCCGTCACCTATGTCGAATGGGCCGGCACCACGTGGCAACGCGTCATCGTGCCGTGGACCGTGATTGCCAACCGCGCCGATGCGGAGCGGGTGGTGGCGCAATTGTCGGCGCAGCCGCCGAACAGCGCGCGGCGCACCTCGATCTCCGGTGCGCTGGAGTTCGGCAGCGACCTTTTCGCCGAAAGCGGCTACCAGGGCACCAAGCGGGTCATCGATATTTCCGGCGACGGACCCAACAATCAGGGCGCGCCGGTCAATCTCACCCGCGACGGCGTGGTCAGGCAAGGCATCATCATCAACGGCCTGCCGCTGATGACCCGGGGTGGGTTTTCCGGCGTCTACGATGTCAACGATCTCGACCGCTACTACAGCGACTGCGTCATCGGTGGCCCGGGAGCGTTCATGATCCCGGTCAACGACTGGACGCAATTTCCCGAAGCCATACGCCGCAAGTTGGTGCTGGAGCTTGCCGGCCCGGCGTCGCCGCTATGGGCGGCGGAGGAGGCGGATCATCCGCCCGTGGTGCTGGCGCAGGACAAGCCCGCCAGCGACTGCCAGATCGGCGAGAAGATGTGGCGCAACCGCAGCTGGATGTTGGACAGCCGCTAGGCCGACCGCGCTGTCCAGCATCCGGCGGCTGGAACGACCGCGTCTCATCGGCCAAATGCTATTCGAAGGCTATTGAGGGGCAGGGCTTCAGCCCTGCTGAGCGTCGGCGGCGAGGTGAGCCTGYCGGGTGCCGCCGAACACGTTCCTGTTGATTGACAAGCCGATAGGCGTCTGTGAACAATTTCGCCCAGAGAAACAAAGGGGAACCGACATGAACAGGATCGCCGTTTTCGCCGCAACTTTGACGCTTGCCGCCGGTTTGTCCGCGCCGGTGATGGCCGCCACCTCGGTCACCATCGGCATCAGCGGCTGGACCGGCTTTGCACCGCTGACGCTCGCCAAGCAAGCGGGCCTCTTCGAGAAGCACGGCCTCGACGTGACCTTGAAGAAGGTGCCGCAGGCCAGCCGTCCGCTGGCCATCGCCAGTGGCGACCTGCAATGCGCCGCCACCACCGTCGAGACCTGGTTGGTGTGGAATGCCAGCGGGGTGACCACCAAGCAGATCTTCCAGCTCGACAAATCCTATGGCGCGGACGGCATTGTCGTGCGCAACGACATCAAGAGCGTCGCCGATCTCAAGGGCAAGAACGTCGCCTCCTCGGCGCCGGGCACCTCGCCCTATTTCATGCTTGCCTGGATGCTGAACAAGAACGGCATGTCGACCAAGGACGTCACCGTCGTCAATCTGGAGCCGGATGCGGCCGCGCAGGCCTTCCTTGCCGGCCAGAACGATGCCGCCGTCACCTATGAGCCGTTCATCTCGGCGGTGCGCGACAAGGCCGACCAGGGCCACATCCTGGCGACCACGCTCGACTATCCGATGGTGCTCGACACAGTCGGTTGCACGCCCGAATTCCTCAAGGCCAATCCTGACGCCGCCAAGGCGCTTGCCGACAGCTATTTCGAAGCGCTCGACCTGATCAAGAAGGACCCGCAGAAATCCTACGAGATCATGGGCGCCGACGTGAAGCAGTCGGCCAAGGAATTCGAGGATTCGGCGAAGTACCTGAAATGGGCCGACAAGGCCGACAACCAGCAGTTCTTCGCCAAGGAATTCCCCGATTTTTCTAAGACCGCCGGCGATCTGCTGCTGCAGATGGGGCTGATCAAGGAAGCGCCAGATGTGGCCACGCTGGCCGACACCAGCGCGGTGGCGAACTGATCGTCCGGTCTTCGCCCATCCTGCGGCGGCGCCTGGCGCCGCCGTCCTCTCCTGGACAAGTGACCATTTGATGGGGACGATGTGAAGATGCGCCCCTTGCATACAGTCTCGCCGGGCCTGCGAACGGTGCTCGGCATTTCCTTCTTCGTGCTGTTCGTCGCCTTCTGGGCCTGGATCACGCTTGGCGGACACGTCAACCGCATCTTCCTCGCCGATCCGCTGTCGATGCTCAGGGATGGCTGGCGGCTGCTGGTCGAGGACCGGTTCTGGCTTGACATACTGATCACCATCTGGCGGGTTTTCGGCGGCTTTCTGCTGGCCTCGGTCGTCGCCGTGCCGATCGGCATCGCCATGGGCGCCTGGAAGCCGGTGGAAGCGTTCCTGGAGCCATTCGTCTCCTTCGCCCGCTATCTGCCGGCCTCGGCCTTCATTCCGCTGCTCATCCTGTGGGCCGGCATCGGCGAACTGGAAAAGCTGCTGGTCATCTTCGTCGGCTCGGTGTTCCAGATCATCCTGATTGTTGCCGTCAAGGTCGGGTCGACACGGCGCGACCTGGTCGAGGCCGCCTATACGCTGGGCTCGACCAACAATGGCATCGTCAAACGGGTGATCATGCCGGCCAATGCGCCCGAAATCGCCGAGACGCTGCGGCTGGTGCTCGGCTGGGCCTGGACCTATGTCATCGTCGCCGAGCTGATCGGCTCGTCGTCGGGCATCGGCTACATGATCATCAACAGCCAGTCACGGCTGGCGACGGGACAGATCATCTTCGGCATCATCGTCATCGGCCTGATCGGGCTGCTGTCCGATTTCGCCTTCAAGGCGTTCAACCGCTGGCTCTTTCCATGGAGCCTGGCGTGAGCAAGCTTCTCGTCGAGGGCGTCTCGCGCACCTTTGCCGGCGTGCGCGGTGGGCAGCCGGTCAAGGCACTGATGCCGGTCGACCTGGCGGTCGCCGCCAATGATTTCATCACCATTCTGGGGCCGTCCGGCTGCGGAAAATCGACGCTGCTGAGGATCGTCGCCGGTCTCGAGGCGCCGAGCGAGGGTCGTGTGCTGCTCGACGGCAAGGCGGTGACGCGGCCGGGGCCGGATCGCGGCATGGTCTTCCAGTCCTACACGCTGTTCCCGTGGCTGACGGTGGCAGAAAACATCGCCTTCGGCCTGCGCGAACGCGGCATGGCGCAAAAGGAGCGGGACGGGATCGTCGCTTCCTATGTCGATCTCGTCGGGCTGAAGGGATTCGAGAACCATTGGCCGAAGCAGCTTTCCGGTGGCATGCAGCAGCGTACCGCGATTGCCCGAGCGCTCGCCAACGATCCTGAGATTCTTCTGCTTGACGAGCCGTTCGGCGCGCTCGACAACCAGACCCGTGGCCTGATGCAGGAGCTTCTGCTCGGCATCTGGGAGCGACGCAAGAAGACGGTGCTGTTCGTCACCCACGACATCGAGGAGGCGATCTTCATGGCCTCGCGCGTCATCGTGATGACGGCGCGACCCGGCCGCATCAAGTCGGATGTCGCCATAGACCTGCCGCATCCGCGTCATTACACGCTGAAGACCAGCCCGGAATTCTCAGCCCTGAAGGCACGGCTTACCGAGGATATTCGTGTCGAGGCGATGCGGACGGCGCAGGGGCGGCCGGCCGAGGCCTGATCTGGGATCAAGGTTTGATCCTTGATCCGGGATCAAGGCTTGATCCCGGGATCAGGCCGCCAGTAGCTGCTTGCGGTCGACGCGCTCCTGCTGCGGCGAGCGGGCGTAGAGTTCGCGGTAGCATTTGGAGAAATGCGAGGCCGAGACGAAGCCGCAGGCGACCGCTACCTCGACCACCGGCATCGACGACTGGATCAGCAGATGCCTGGCGCGGTCGAGCCGGATTTCCAGATAGTAGCGGGCTGGCGACCGGCCCATCTCGGTGCGGAACAGGCGCTCGATCTGGCGGCGCGACAGGTCGACATGGTCGGCGATCTCGATCAGCGACAGCGGCTCGGAGAGATTGCCTTCCATCAGCTCGATGATGGTCAGCACTTTTGAGTTCTGCACGCCGAGGCGGGCGCGCAGCGGCAGGCGCTGGCGGTCGGTCGGGCTGCGCACGCGGTCGGTCAGCACCTGTTCGCACACGCGATTGACGAGGCTCTCGTCGAAATCGTCGCCGATTAGCTTCAGCATCATGTCGAGCGCGGCGGTGCCGCCGGCGCAGGTGTAGATGTTCTGGTCGATCTCGAASAGGTCGGCAAAGACATTGGCCTTSGGRAAYGCCTCGGAAAAGCCCGGCAGGTTYTCCCARTGGATGGCGCARCGCTTGTTGGASARSAGGCCGGCGGCKGCCAGGATATGCGCGCCGGTGCACAGGCCGCCGACGGCGACGCCGCGATTGTACTCTTCGCGCAGCCAGGCGAAGGCCGACTTGTTCTGGTAGCGCTCGACATTGATGCCGCTGCAGACGATGGCCATGTTGGGCCGCTCGGGCCCGGCCATCTTCTTGCGCTCTTCCTCGAGCGAGGTGTTGACCGCGCATTCGACGCCGTTCGAAGCCCGCACCGGCTTGCCGTCGATGCTGGCCAGGCGCCAGCGATAGGCCTCGTAGCCAAGCATGCGGTTGGCCGAGCGCAGCGGGTCAAGCGCGGTCGCAAACGCGATCATGGTGAAATCGGGAACAAGGAAGAATACAAACGATCGCTTGATCGGATGCTTTACGGCGTTCAAGGGAACCTCACGCAGCCATGGCGCGAACAGGATGTCGCGAATAGCATAGCGTCATCAGGAAAAACCTTGCTTGTCAATCGGCTACGCTGCCTTGACGAGACAAAATTTGCGACATGGGTCGCAAATGGGCAATTGCTGTGCGGCGCTGCTCCGGAGAGCAGCATCAACTGTTCAAGCGACAGGCAAAATGTACAAAGTCGAAACAAAAACGCCGCCGTGGCTGGAGCCAGGCGGCGCTACAGTCTTAAAGCAGCGGCAGGGAGGCGCTGCCTGGAAAAAAGGTCAGGCGACGAAGCCGAGGCGCGCYGCAGYCATGGCGCCGGTCTGGCCAGGCATGGTGTTGGCAAGGCGCTGGCGCTCAAGAGCGGTGGTCAGGTTCATTTCGCGGCGGGCGAAGAGGCGGGCAAAAAGCTTCATGATCATCTCCATTCGGTTGCTCAGACGGGTCGCCTTCGCTTTATGGAGTGGGGCAGCTCGTTTGCTGCAGGTGATATAGGCTTGTGCTGCATGAAACTAAATCGCAAAAGCGAAGCGCTTGATATGAAATGCGACACCGAATGCGACAAATTTGGGCAGCGTGCTGGAAAATTATGATTGTTTACAAGGCATTAATTCGAAATCAGGGCCGCTATGCGGCTTGCTCATATGCGCCATGCGTTGGCGACATGGCTTCAAAACTCATTTGAATACAAATAAAGTGCGGAGGGCTTAAGGGGTAAAATAGAGAAGGCCTGCCGGGCTGGGTGCGCGGCAGGCCTTCAGCATTTGGTACACACGGTTTACTTCGCTCCAGCCCACGATCCAACGCCGTTGCGAATGCCGGACTTGGTGTCGGAAGCTTCAGGCCAGCCGATGTCCTTCTGCAGTTCGATCGGCAGGGAGCGGATGGCGCGTTCGGTCTGGTAGCGGGCGCGTGCCGCGCTGAATTCAGTCGCGATGCGACCGAGGGACGACAGGATAGACATTTCATTCTCCTTTGGTGGCGGGCCGGAGATATTCCGACCTTTGATCTGTGGGGCCTTACACGCGGCGTGTTTCAACCCCATTTCATGTCGATTGCAGGTCTGTGTCGTGGTCGTTTCGTGGCTGCTTGTGGCAGCTACCTGCTTCGATGGAGTTGACTATCCTCCCAATCTGATGTTCAATCAAACGAAATGGAATGATGCTTTGTATCAGAAAAATTGAAGGTCGGTTCCCATGAACGCCCCGCTCAATCATCCGCTGCCCCTGCTCGATCTCGACGTTTTGCGCACTTTCGTGGCGATTGCCGAGACCGGCAGCTTCACCACCGCCGCCAATGCSGTSTTYCGCACGCCSTCKGCYGTCTCCATGCAGATCAAGAAGCTGGAGGACATTCTYGGCCGYTCSGTSTTCGCGCGCGACGCCCGCTCGGTGTCGCTGACGACGGATGGCGAGATGCTGCTCGGTTATGCGCGGCGCCTGCTGTCGATCAACCGCGAGGTTGTGTCGAAGTTCATCATTCCCGAGATTGTCGGCGTGGTGCGGCTCGGTTCACCGGATGATTACGGCGAGCGCGTGCTGCCGCATGTGCTGAAGCGCTTCGCGCAGTCGCATCCCTCGATCGCCGTCGACGTCACCATCGACCAGAGCAGTAATCTGCGCCGGCGCATGGACGACCGCGCGCTCGACATCACGCTTCTGACCAATTCCTACAAGACCAGCGCGCTCGGCGCCGAGGTGCTTTTGACCGAGCCGATCGTGTGGGCCGGCGCCAAGGGCGGTAGCGCGCATCTGCGCGAGCCGCTGCCGGTGTCGCTGTGGGAAGAGGGCTGCGCCTGGCGGGCCGGKGCGCTCGAWGCGCTGGGACGCGAAGGCCGCAACTACCGCATCGCCTATATGAGCGCACACACGGCCGGCCAGCGCGCCGCSATCATGTCCGAYCTCGCGGTSGCGCCGCTGCCGAAGTCGTTYCTSGGCAACGACATGGTCGAACTCTGCCCGAAGGACGGCATGCCCGATATCGGCACCTACAATCTGGCCATGGTGGTGGCGCCGGACGCCAGCGCCCCGGTCAAGGCCGTCGCCGACCATATCCGCGCGACCTTCGAAGTGTTCCGGGAAACCGGCAAGTTCTGATCCGCCGGGATCAGACCGAGGGCAGAAGCGCTACTCCGCCGCGTCGGCGGAGGGCGCTTCGAACCTTGTTTTCATGTCTTGCCTGATCGGCGAGGGGCTCTCGTTGAGAAACGCCACGATGTGCTGGCGGGCGCGCCGCGATTCCGGCATGTCGAACAGTGGCCAGACATGGAACATGCCTTGCTCGTGGACGACGTCGACCTCGGCGCCGGCGGCACGCGCCTTTTCCGCGAAGACCAGATTGTCGGGGGTCAGGAGATCACGCGAGCCCGTCAGAAGCAGTGTCTTGGGCAGCACGGAGAGATCACCGTAGACCGGGCTGATGTGCCAGTCGCTGCGGTCGATGCCGGCGCTGTACATCCGGATCGCTTCGAGGCCGCCTGGAATGCCGAGCCAGGGGTCGTTGCGTTCAGCCTCGAACAGCTTTGGGTTGGAAAGCGACATGTCGACACCGGGCGAGATCAGCACATGGCGCGACGGCARRGGCARGSCKTCTTCGGCRGCCATCATGGTCAGCACCACGGCCATATTGCCGCCGGCGGAATCGCCCATGAAGATGATGTCTTCCGCTTCCGTCTCGTCGAGCATCTGGCGATAGACGTCGCCGACCATGCCGAACATGGCGTGGAAATCGTGTTCCGGGGCGATGGGATAGATCGGCACGGTGATGCCGTAGCCCAGCCGGTCGGCCATGTCGGCGATCAGGTGCCAGTGATAGGGCGTGATCTCAAACACATAGGCGCCGCCATGCAAATAGAGGATCCGCTTGTACTCGCCGGCTCTTGGAGCGATTTCATAGACCGGAAAACCGTCGACGGTGTGTGTCTGGATGTCCAGGCGCTGCTGCAACGAGGCCGGCGGATGGTGATCCTCGGTCTTGCGCGCGGCCGCGATCCAGCGCTGCAGGTTTTCCGGGCTGGAAAACGCTTGCTTGCGGCTGTACCTGAGCACGAAGGACACGACGTGGCTTTTGAAACTTGGCATGCGGATACACGAACTTCGGCAAGAGCCGACTAAGAGAAACCTCCACTATTTCCGAAGATCGTACCTTGGCCGAGAAAGTCAAGTTTTACGCAGTGTCCACACGCCGCTGTGATCTGCGCCACTGACGTCAGCGGCGCGGCAGAAGTGCCGCGCGCAACCGGTTGCTGGTTGCCGCCGGGGATGTGCGAGATCCCCGGCGCTTGCCGAGCAATTTGCATTTGTCGGCGAAGGTCATCAGCGCGCCGTACCCAGAAGCAACGAGGTGAGCGCGGCTTGYGGGTCGCTGGGCGGCGATGCCGGCCAGCCAATGTCCTTCTGGACATGCGCCGGCAGGCTGTTCAGCGCGCGGATCGCCTTGTTCCTGGCATGGGTCTGCCTGATGGTCGCACCGAAGCGGCCGAGATTTCCAAACATCGACATTTTCATCTCCCTTGAAGAACGGCGGTAGCCAAGGATTATCTTCGGCCGCCGTTCGATGCGGGGTAAATGCGCCTGCTATGTATCGGATGGATTTCGCGA
>NZ_JBFUGJ010000021.1:0-41786 GCF_056402975.1 Mesorhizobium sp. P3_A9
GCCTACAAGAACGCGGCCTCGATGCGCCGCCAGATCGAGCATTTCGGCCTGGCCGAGGTCGCCGACGAGGTGCTGCCCTATGGCTGCATCATGGCCGGCGACTGGGAAGCCAACGCGCCCTGGCGCAAGAAGCGGGAAGCGCGCCAGCAGCAGGGGCGTTAGCCGGAAACAGGATGCGGGCCGCAAGGTCCGCATCCATCGCCGTGTGATCAGTGCCCTTGCAACTGCTTGCGGCGCCAGGCGGCAGGTGCCTCGCCTATCCGTTCGCGAAAGAAGCGGGAGAAATAGGCGGGATCATCAAAGCCGATCTCGTAGGCGATGTCCTCGACCGTGCGTACGGTGAACAGCAGCAGCCGCTTGGCCTCCAGCAGCCGGCGCTCGCTGACCACCCGCTTGACGCCGCTACCCAGCACCGCGCGGCTGGCCTTGTCGAGAAGATGCGGTGTGGTGGCAAGGCTCTCGACATAACGGTCGACCGGCCAGTTGTCGCGAAAATGCGCATCGACGAGGCGGCGCAAGCCTATCGCCAGCGATGCATCGGAAGACGGTGACGCGGCAATTGTCGCCGGTGCGAGGCGCGCAATATGGGAGAGCGCGACGGCGATCAGCGCCGGCAGGACCTTGTCATTGCCGGCCTGCGCCTCGGCGTATTCGGCAGCGATCATCTCCAGCACCGCCGCCAATCTTTGCCATGCGGCGTGCTGCGGCAGGCCGTCGGCGAAGACCGGCCTGTCCAGCGGCAGCAGGCTGTGGCCGGCAAGGGCGGCGAGCGCATCGTCGGCAACCGAGACGACGATAGCGTCGGTGCCGGGGCCGATCGAGAAGCCATGCACGATCGTGCTTGGCACGAAGCTGACGGCTGGCGCCGAAAAGTCCCAGGATCTGTCCTCGATACGATAGGTGCCGGAGCCGCTGGTCCAGTAGGTGATCTGGCCCATCTGCGGATGCTTGTGGGCGGCGACCTGGCCGAGATGGATATTGCTGCGGGCAAGCACCGTCTCGACATGCAGGAAGCCGACATCGAGCGGCCGCACCGGCTCGCCATAGACGAAGAAGTCGGGAATGGAATTCTGGCTCATGGCGCCGGAAAAAGTCCAATCGGTTTTGCCGTTCCGTCCATAACCGATCCACGGCCCAGGCGCTAGGATCGACGTTATCAGTGGAGGAACATCATGCGGTCAGAAGAATTTCGTGCCGACAATGCGCGCCCGTTCACCGGGGCCGAGTATCTGGAGAGCCTGCGCGACGGCCGCGAGGTCTATATCAATGGCGAACGCATCGCCGACGTCACCACGCACCCGGCGATGCGCAATTCGGCGCGGTCGCTGGCGCGCCTCTACGACGCCCTGCATGACCCGAAACGACGCGAGACGCTGACCTCGGCCACCGACACCGGATCGGGCGGTTACACCCACAAATATTTCCGCGTCGCCAAATCCGCCGGCGAACTTGCCGCGCAGCAAACGGCGATCGCCGAGTGGTCGCGTATGTCCTATGGCTGGATGGGGCGCACGCCCGATTACAAGGCGGCGCTGATGAACACGCTCGGCGCCAATGCCGACTGGTACGGGCCGTTCAAGGACAATGCGCTTGCCTGGCACAAACGTGCCCAGGAAGCCGTGCTGTTCATGAACCACGCCATCGTCAACCCGCCGATCGACCGCCACAAGCCGGCCGAACAGGTGAAGGACGTCTTCGTCCACATCACCAGGGAAACCGATGCCGGCATCTACGTTTCCGGCGCCAAGGTGGTGGCGACATCCTCGGCGCTGACGCACTATAATTTCCTGGCGCAGGGGTCGGCGACGGTCACCGAGGATCCGTCGCTATCGGTGATGTTCATCGTGCCGATGAATGCGCCGGGGATAAAGATGTTCTGCCGCGTCTCCTACGAGCAGACAGCCAACACGGTGGCGGCACCCTTCGACTATCCCTTGTCGTCGCGTTTCGACGAGAACGACGCGATCCTGGTGCTCGACAATGTCTTCATCCCCTGGGAGGACGTGCTGGTGCTGCGCGACGCGCAGAAGATCCTGTCGTTCCATCCGGCATCGGGATTCATGCATGGCTATTGTTTCCAGGGTTGCACGCGCTTCGCTGTCAAGCTCGACTTCCTTGCCGGCCTGCTGGCCAAGGCACTGCGCGCTACCGGAGGTGATGCCTTCCGCGGCAACCAGGCGGCATTGGGCGAGGTCATCGCGCTCAGGCACATGTTCTGGAGTTTTTCCAATGCCATGGCCTACAATCCGATCCCGTGGGCGAATGGCGCGGTGCTGCCCAATCTCGACGCGGCGCTTGCCTACCGGACCTTCATGTCGGAAGCCTATCCGCGCGTCATCGACACGGTGCGCCGGGTGATTGCGTCGGGGCTGATCTACCTGCCGTCGTCGGTGCGCGACTTCAACAACCCCGAGATCGACAAATATCTGGCGCAGTATGTGCGCGGCTCCAACGACATGGGCCATATCGAGCGCATCAAGATCATGAAGCTGTTGTGGGACGCGACCGGCACTGAGTTCGGCGGCCGCCACGCACTCTACGAGCTCAACTATGCCGGTGCGCCGGAAGAGGTGCGGCTGCAGGTGCTGAAGGGCGCCGAACGCGGCGGGCGGCTGAAGGCAATGGAGGAACTCGTCGACACCTGCATGGCCGACTATGACGAGAATGGCTGGACGGGCGACACCTGGCTCAATCCGCTAGCCTCACCGGCTGGGTGAACGCCGATGGCCACGCAGATTTCGAAGACCGATTTCCGCGACGCCATGGCAAGAGTCTGCGCGCCGGTCAACATCGTCACGACCGATGGGCCGGCCGGGCGCGGCGGCTTCACAGCCACCGCCATGTGCAGCGTTTCCGACGAGCCGCCGACGCTCTTGGTATGCATGAACGGGCGTTCGACGCAGGCCGCCATGTTCCTCGCCAACCGTCGCTTCTGCGTCAACGTGCTGACGCATGACCATATGCACCTGGCGGGAAAGTTTGCCGGCGCGACACGCGACATGGAGGCGCGTTATTCGGCGGCGCGCTGGCAGACACTGACATCGGGCACGCCGGCGCTGTCGGACGCGATCGTCAATTTCGATTGCGAGATCGAGGACGTGCACATCGTCGGCACGCACAATGTCATGATCGGCCGCGTCATCGATGTCAGGCACGGCAGCGGCGGCTCGGCGCTGCTCTATGTCGACCGCAATTACACGCAGCCGACGCGGCTGGGGAGTTTTGGCGGGTGAGTCTCAGCTCTCGCCGTCGATCAAGGTCTCCAGGAGATCGAGCAACCGCTCCAACTTCTCATGGCCGAAGCGGCGCTCGATGTCGTCGTAGATGACACGGCGTTCGGGCGACAAGGCGTCGATCAAGGCTGAACCGGCCGGGGCGATGGTCAGGATGACGCGGCGGCCGTCGCCTTCCGCCTTGTTGCGGGTGATGAATTTTCGGCCCTCGAGCGCCTTGATGATGCGGGTCAGGCTSGGCGGCARSAYCGAGGCGCGATYGGCAAGTTCCGTCGCCTCGACCGAGCCGGCTTCGCTCAGCACGCGCAGCACACGCCATTGCTGTTCGGTCACGTCATGCGCCGCAAGCATCGGGCGAAACCGCGCCATCACCACTTCGCGGGCGTGAAGCAGCGCCATTGGCAGGGAACGACGAGTGTTTTCAGGCAGCAAGAAGCAGCGTCCCCAATCATGCGGTTGTCAGTCGGATTTGACCCGATATGGACAACGCCAAAACCCGACCTTTCCATCCCGTATAGTCGCCTCAGGCCGGATGCAAGGCTTGACTTCGGCGATACCACATGTAATTAACGCGTTAACTACAACAAAGCAATGATCCAGGGAACGAAACGCGGTGCCTCACTTCTCCATCGAGTATTCGGCCAATCTCGATGCCACGGTCGACATGGGCGAATTGTGCGCGCTGGTGTTGCGCACGGTGCTCGACACCGGGCTGTTCGAGACCGGCGCGGTGCGGGTGCGGGCCTTCCGCGCCGAGGCCTACGCCATTGCCGACAGGCTGCCCGAAAACACCTTTCTCGACATGTCGTTTCGCATCGGCACCGGCCGCAGCGCCGAGGACAAGAAGCGGACCGGCGAGGCCATCTTCGCGGCGGTGAGCCAATACCTCGCCGCGCTGTTCGAGACCCCGCATTTCGCTCTGTCGCTGGAGATCCGGGAAATCGACCCCGTGCTGAGCTGGAAGAAGAATGCAATCCACCCGCGGCTGCGCGGCAAGTGACGGAAGACTGACATGTCCGACCTCGAAGGCAATCTGAAAAAGGCCGAGGCCTATCTGGCCCGCTTCAAGACCAACGGCGTGTTGAACCAGATCGGCGGCGAGGCGGTGCCGGCCGCCGATGGTTCGACCTTCGAGACGCTGTCGCCGGTCGACCTGAAGCCGCTGGCCAAGGTCGCGCGCGGTGGCGCCGCCGATATCGACCGCGCTGCCAAGGCGGCGAAGGCGGCATTCCCGGCCTGGGCCGCCATGCCGGGCGAGACACGCAAAAAGCTGCTGCACAAAATAGCCGACGCGATCGAGGCACGCGCCGAGGAGATCGCCTTCGTCGAATGCATGGACACCGGCCAGGCGCTGAAGTTCATGGCCAAGGCGGCGCTGCGCGGTGCGGAAAATTTCCGCTTCTTCGCCGACCGCGCGCCGGAAGCGCGTGATGGCGAAACGCTGCGGACCACAGGCCAGGTCAACATCACCACCCGCGTGCCAATCGGCCCGGTCGGCATCATCACGCCATGGAACACGCCGTTCATGCTGTCGACCTGGAAGATCGCGCCGGCACTGGCGGCCGGCTGCACCGTCGTTCATAAGCCGGCTGAATTCTCGCCGCTGAGCGCACGCCTGCTGGTCGAGATCGCCGAGGAGGCCGGCCTGCCGAAAGGCGTGTGGAACCTGGTCAACGGCCTTGGCGAGCATGCCGGCAAGGCGCTGACCAAACATCCCGACATCAAGGCGATCGGCTTCGTCGGCGAGAGCCGCACCGGCTCGATGATCATGAAACAGGGCGCCGACACGCTGAAGCGCGTGCATTTCGAGCTCGGCGGCAAGAACCCGGTGATCGTCTTCGCCGACGCCGATCTCGAACGCGCGGCCGATGCGGCGGTGTTCATGATCTACTCGCTCAACGGCGAACGCTGCACCTCGTCGTCGCGGCTGCTGGTCGAGGCCTCGGTCTACGACCAGTTCACCGACCTGGTGGCGGAGAAGGCAAAGCGCATCAAGATCGGCCATCCGCTGGACCCGAAAACGGTGGTCGGGCCGCTGATCCATCCGGTGCACGAGGAAAAAGTGCTTTCCTATATCGAGATCGGCAAATCGGAAGGCGCGGTGGTTGCCGCCGGCGGCGGCAAGTTCGCCGGTCCGGGTGGCGGCTGCTATGTCAGCCCGACGCTGTTCACCGGCGCCAMCAACMRSATGCGCATYGCCCAGGAGGARATTTTCGGGCCGGTGCTAACGGCAATCGCCTTCAAGGACGAGGCGGAAGCGCTGGCGCTGGCCAACGACACGCAATATGGCCTGACCGGCTATCTCTGGACCTCTGATGTGACCCGTGCCTTCCGCTTCACCGATGCGCTGGAGGCCGGCATGATCTGGGTCAATTCGGAGAATGTGCGGCATCTGCCGACGCCGTTCGGCGGCGTCAAGAATTCCGGCATCGGCCGCGACGGCGGCGACCATTCCTTCGACTTCTACATGGAGACGAAGAACGTCGCCTTTGCAACGACGGCGCACGCCATCCAGAAACTCGGCGGCTGACGGAGGAGATCAGAATGCCCTTGCCCAAGCCCAACCTCTATCCCGCCTTCAACATCGTACGCCTCAGCCATGTCGAACTGGCGGTCACCGACCTTGCCAAGTCGCGCGCCTTCTATGTCGACACGCTCGGCCTGCAGGTCACCGATGAGACCTCAGGCGCCATCTACCTGCGCGCCATGGAGGAGCGTGGCCATCACTGCATCGTGCTGCGCAAGGCGACGACGCCGGAAGCGCGCGACCTCGGCTTCAAGGTGTTTTCGGACGAGGATCTCGACAAGGCCGAGCATTTCTTCAGGGCCAAGGGCCTGCCGGTGGAATGGGTCGAGCGGCCCTACCAGTCGCGCACCTTCCGCACGCGTGACCCGCACGGCATTCCGCTCGAATTCTACGCTGAGATGGCAAGGCTGCCGCCGATCCATCAGAAATACGCGCTCTATCACGGCGTGAAGCCGCTGCGCATCGACCACTTCAACTGCTTCTCGCCCAATGTCGACGAGTCCGTCGCCTTCTACAACGAGCTCGGTTTTCGCGTGACCGAATACACCGAGGATGCCTCGAGCGGGAAGCTGTGGGCAGCCTGGACGCACCGCAAGGGCGGTGTGCATGACATCGCCTTCACCAATGGCGTCGGTCCGCGCCTGCATCATGTCGCCTTCTGGGTGCCGACGCCGCTCAACATCATCGACCTGCTCGATTTGATGGCGACGACCGGCTATTTGCCGAACATCGAACGCGGCCCGGGCCGGCACGGCATTTCCAACGCCTTCTTCCTTTATGTCAGAGACCCCGACAATCACCGCATCGAGATCTACTGTTCGGACTACCAGACGGTCGATCCGGACCTCGAGCCGATCAAATGGGACCTCAAGGACCCGCAGCGCCAGACGTTGTGGGGCGCACCGGCGCCGAAAAGCTGGTTCGAGGAAGGCAGCATTTTTGCCGGCGCAGTGTCACGTCAGCCGGACCTGACAGCTTCGCCGATCATTGCGCCGTGAGCAGCGCCATGAACCGGCTCGCAACCTTCTCCATCAACGGCAAGACGCGTTACGGCGCGGTCACCGGCAAGGGCATGGTCGACCTGTCGGCCCGCCACAGCCAGTGGCCGACATTGCGCGAGGTGATCGAGGCCGGCGCCTTGCGGCGGCTGGTGGAAGAGGCCGAAGCGTTTGCCGTCGATTTCCCGCTCGACGCCATCGCCTACGGCATCCCGATCCCGTCGCCGGAGAAGATCATCTGTGTCGGCGTCAACTATCCGGACCGCAACGAGGAGTACAAGGACGGCCAGGCAGCACCTGCCAACCCGTCGCTGTTCATCCGCTTTCCCCGCTCCTTTGTCGGCCATGGCGCTGCGCTGGTGCGGCCGCCGGAATCGCCGCAGCTCGATTATGAGGGTGAGGTCGTCATCGTCATCGGCAAGAGCGGGCGACGCATCGCCGAGGCGGATGCGCTCGGCCATATCGCGGCACTGTCGCTGTGCAATGAAGGCACCATCCGCGACTGGGTGCGGCACGCCAAGTTCAACGTCACACAAGGCAAGAATTTCGACCGCACCGGTTCGATCGGCCCATGGCTGGTGCCGTTCACGGATGAGGCGCAGATCGCCGACATTACGCTCTCCACCCGCGTCAATGGCGAGATCCGCCAGCAGGATCGCACCAGCCGGATGATCTTTTCCTTCCGCAAGATCATCAACTACATCTCGACCTTCACCACGCTGGTGCCTGGCGATATCATCGTTACCGGCACGCCGACCGGCGCCGGCGCCCGCTTCGACCCGCCGATCTGGCTGAAACCCGGTGACGTCATCGAGGTCGAGGCCGACGGCATCGGCGTGCTCCGCAACAGCGTCGTCGACGAGGCAATCGCATGACCCCGGAACAAGTGGAAGACGCGGCGGCACGGTTGTTCGAGGCCGAGCGTTCACGCCGCCAGATCCGGCTGCTCAGCCTCGATTACCCGCAAGCGACCATGGAGGACGCCTATCGCGTCCAGGCGGCGCTGGTGACGCGCAAGATCGATGCTGGGCTGAAGCCGAAGGGCTGGAAGATCGGCCTGACCTCCAAGGCGATGCAATATGCGCTGGCCATCGACACCCCGGATTCCGGCGTGCTGTTCGACGACATGTTCTTCAACGATGGCGCGACAATCCCGGCCGGCCGCTTCATCCAGCCGCGCGTCGAGGCCGAGATCGCCTTCGTTATGAAGGCGCCGCTCAAAGGGCCTGGCGTGACCATCTTCGACGTGTTCAACGCCACCGACTACATCACGCCGGCGCTGGAAATCCTCGACACCCGCATCGAGCGCGTCAATGCCGAGACGAAGAAGGTGCGCACCTTCTTCGACACGATCTCCGACAACGCCGCCAATGCCGGCATCGTCATCGGCGGCCGACCGCAGCGGCCTGATGAAGCCGACATGCGCTGGATCGGCGCCATCGTCTCGCGCAACGCCGAGGTCGAGGAGACCGGGCTTGGCGCCGGGGTACTCAACCATCCGGCGATGGGCATCGCCTGGCTGGCGGACAGGCTCGCCCGCTACGGCCTGTCGATTGCCGCCGGCGAGGTGGTGCTGTCCGGGTCATTCGTGCGCCCGGTCGAGGCGCGGCCGGGCGACACGATCGTCGCCGATTTCGGCAGTTCAGGCACGGTCAGCATCCATTTCGCCAAGAGCTGACGGCTCCTGTCAGTCGTCCCTATTCGCCGCGCAGGTAGGCAATCACCACATCGGCCGCAATGTTTGACATGCGGTGCCCGACCTCCCTGGTGATGTCGCCTTCGACGCGGCTCTGAACCCAGCCAAGGAAAGCGAAGGCCCGCAACGCTGAAAACAGCGGCAAGGCCGCGACATCCTGCGTCGTCAGTTCGCGCTCTTGCCGATAGCCGTCGAGTAGGGCTGCCTCGATCAGCAGATAGATCGGCTCCTCACGGTTCTGGTAGAGCGCAACGGCGAGATCGTACATGTGCCAGCCATGGCCACAATCGTCAAAGTCGATGATGCGCACCGCGCCGTCATGGATGAGCACGTTCTCGCGCACGAGATCAGCGTGGATGATGCCGAAATTGCGGGCGGTGCGTTCATGCGCCGACAGCGCCTTCACGGCCTTGTCCCGTGCCTGGAAAACCAGTTCGCGACGGGAGCCATCGAGGAAGGGCGAGGTCTCGAAACGACCCCATGTCGGGGCCGGGCCGAAGAAGCCGTCGAAATCCCAGGCATGGCGCGCAAAGCCAGCGGGTGGCGTCCAGGCGGCAGTGACATTGTGCATGTGGGCGATGGTTCGCCCGATCGCTGTGAAGACCTGTCTTGCCTGTTCAGGGGTGTAGTCCAGCGGCACGCCTCGCGCCCCGACGGCGCGGCCGTCCAGCCAGGTCAGACAATCGGCTTGCCTGGGCTGTGTCGAAACGACCGTACTGACCAGCACGAACAGATCGCCGGCCTGCGTCGCAACCGGAGACGGTGTGGCGATACCGGCGGATTGCAGAAAGCCCATCCATTGCAGCTCCGAGCGCAGGGCGGCATCGGTGTGATAGCCGAGCCGATGGATCCGCATGGCGGCGGGCCGGCCGTCGGGTAAGCGGACGCGGAAGACTGCATTCTCGCGGTATTTCAGCAGCTCCGGCTCACTGTCGCGGACGCCCCAATGCTCGAGCGCGTGCCGGGCAAGCTCGGTGACATCAGCCGCCGTCTCAGGCTCGGATCGCGCGGGCACTGCGTTCACGCCGCCACTCCGGCGACTTCACCAAGCACCTCGTCGAGCGTGCCGATCAGGAAGGCGGCATTGTCGCGGGAAAACGGCATGGGCGGGCGGATCTTCAGCACATTGCCATGAATGCCGGTCCTGCCCATCAGCACGCCACGATCGCGCATGGCGTTGATGACGCGCCCGGCAGTGTCGGGCGCGGGCTCGCGCGTCTCGCGGTCGCGGACCAGCTCGGCGCCGAAGAACAGCCCGGCGCCCCGGACTTCGCCGATGCAGTCATACCGGTCGGCCAGCGGCCGCAGCAGGTCGAGCGCATATGCGCCGACATTATGCGCGTTGGCGACAAGGTTCTCCTGTTCCAGGACATCGAGCACGGCATTGGCGACCGCGCAGGAAACCGGATTGCCGCCGAAGGTGTTGAAGTAGCGGAAGGCATTGCGGAAGGTCGCGAGGATTTGCCCAGTGGTGACGACTGCGGCGATCGGATGACCATTGCCCATCGGCTTGCCCATGGTGACGATGTCGGGGGTGAAGTCGGCGCGCTGATGGCCCCAGAAATGGCTGCCGGTGCGGCCGAAGCCGGGCTGCACCTCGTCGGCGATGACCAGCCCACCCGCTTCGCGCACCGCCGCGATGGCGTCGTCGAAGAAGCCGGCGGGCAGCGTCGGAAAACCTTCATTGGCGAGCAGTGGGCACAGGATCATGCCCGACAGGCCGATGCCGTCCTTCGCCAGCGAGGCGATGGCTTCGCTCACGGCATCGCCAAACGCCCTGCCGTTGGCCATCGCATCGGGATGGCGAAAACTGTCGGGCGCCGGCACCAGCCTGACATAGGGAGCGCGGCCGCCGACCGGCGGCATGCGGGTTGAGAGCTGCGAAACCGCCGTGGTGTTGCCGTGATAGGTGGCGTCGGTGGCGATGATGCCCATCTGGCCTGAAGTCGCCTGCGCCATGCGCAGCGCGATGTCGTTGGCCTCGCTGCCGGTGCAGGTGAGGATGGCGGTGGACAGGCTGGCATCGAAGGTCGCGGTCAGCCGCTCGACATAGTCGAGGATCGCGGTGTGCAGATAGCGCGTGTGGGTGTTGAGCAGGGTTGCCTGCCGGCACAGCGCCTCGACCACATGCGGGTGACAATGGCCGACATGGGCGACATTGTTATAGGCATCGAGATATTTGCGGCCGTCGGCATCGTGAAGCCAGACGCCTTCGCCGCGCACCAGGTGCACGGGCTCGTCATAGAACAACTGGGATTTCGCGCCGAGCAGGCGAGAACGCCGGCTAATCAGCGTCGCCTCGGTCAGTTTCTTCTGCGATTGTGTCATCTGTAGGTACCTAGACCTCGTTGTATCCGCCGGCTCATCAGACCTTCGCCAGGCCTGCGCCGATCGCCTCACTGATCTTGGCGACATCGGCGGCGCTGATGATCAGTGGCGGCGACAGGATGATGGTGTTGCCGGAGACACGCAGCATGACGCCGGCTTCGTAGGCAGCCTCCGAAACCACGGCCATGGTCTTCTTGTCGGCTGGTTTTTTCGTCGCGCGATCCGAGACCAGCTCGACCGCAGCCATCAGGCCCTTGTAACGGACATCGCCAACGATGGCGTTTCTGGCCTTCAGCCCCTCCAGCACGGCCGCCAGTTCGACACCGCGTGCGGCCGCGTTTTCGTTCAGGCGAAGCCGTTTGGTTTCGGCTAGCGCCGCCAGTCCCGCCGCGCAGCCGACGGGATGGCCGGAATAGGTGTAGCCATGGCCGATGGCGCCAAAGCTGGTCTTGTCGGCCTCGAAGAGATCGGCAACCTTGGCGCCAATCAGCGTCGCGCCGAGGGGGAAATAGCCCGAGGTGATCGCCTTGGCGATGGTCATGAAATCCGGCTTCACGCCCGACAGCCGCGAGCCCGACCAGGCGCCGGTGCGGCCGAAGCCGGTGACGACCTCGTCGGCGATCAAAAGGATTTCGTGGCGGTCGCAGATCTCGCGCACCAGCGGCATGAAGCTCTCATGCGGAACGATGACGCCGCCGGCGCCGAGAACCGGTTCCATGATGAAAGCGGCGATGGTGTCGCCGCCCTGGAAGGCGATCTCGTCCTCCAGCGCCTTGGCGCAGAGTTTGGCCAGGCGCGCCGGGTCGGTCTCGTCGAATGGGTTGCGGAAGGTCCAGGGTGCCGGAATGTGGAAGACGCCGGGCAGCAGCGGCTCGTAGTTGCGGCGAAAATTGGCGTTGCCATTGACCGAGGCGCCGCCGAAATGCGTGCCGTGATAGCCCTTCTTGAGCGCCAGGAATTTTGTCCGGTCACCCTGGCCGCGGATCTTCCAATATTGCCTCGCCAGCCGCAGCGCGGTCTCGACCGAATCCGAGCCACCCGAGGTGAAGAAGGTCCGCACCATGCCTTCCGGCGCGAACCATTCCGCGAGTTCGTAGGCGAGCTCGATCGACGGTCCGGTCGAGGTGCCACGAAAGCCGGAATAGTAGGGCAGCGCGCCGAGCTGATCGGCGATCGCCTTCTTGATCGGGTCGCAGCTGTAGCCGAGATTGACGTTCCACAGGCCGCCAACGGCGTCGAGCACGGTGTTGCCGGCGATGTCGGTGACCATGACGCCCTCGCCCTTCATGATCACCTTGGGCGGATTGGCCCGCATCTCGGCCGGATGCGCCATCGGATGCCAGATCGGCTTGGCGTTGGTCTCGGTGAGGAAATTGATGTCGCGCATGACAAGGCTCCGCAGTGGTCTCAGGGGACGAGATCGAAATGGGCAAGGGCTTCGGCATAGGACTGCGCCGGCCGGGCAACGTCGAAATGAACGGTGCGCATGCCGGCGGCACGGCCGCCATCTACATTGCGCTGCTGGTCGTCGACGAACACGCAGGCACCGGCAGGCAGATCAAGCGCTTCGGTGACGAAGCCATAGGCGCGCGGGTCGGGCTTGAGGATGCCGGTATGGGTGGCGTCTACAATGACGTCAAAGAGGCCGAGCAACGGCAGCCGCCGACGGAAGTCGGCGCCGTAGAACAGGTCGAGTTCGTTGGACAGGATCGCCAGGCGAAAGCCGGCGGCATGGACAGCGCGGATGGTACGGTCGGCTTCGGGCCGCACCACCTTTTCCGGCTCGGCGCCACGCGCTCGCTGGACAAAGGTTTCCATCGCCTGCCAGTCCTCGCCGACCAGTCGGCCGACCTCGCTCGTGCGCGTGCGCCAATAGTCGCGCTCGCTGATCTCGTCGGCCTGCATCGAACGCCACAGCGGGTCGCTGTTCGGATCGAACGGCCCGCGCCATTGCAGCGTGCCGGGCTTCAGCCCAAGCGCCTGTTCGGTCAAGGCATGGGTTTCGAACAGCGTCCTTGTGACGACGCCGCCGAAATCGAGAACCAGCGCTTGGGCCACGGGAGCACTCACGCGGCCACTCCCTTGGCCGGCATGCCCCGCGGGATGACGCCTTCCTCGACCCAGCGGTCGAAGATTTCCAGCGCCTTGCCGACAAAGTCGTCGCTGTTGATGTGAGCGTCGATCTCGTGGAACTCGACGCTGGCGGGGATCGCCTTGCGCATTTCGTCGACAAAGGCGGCAAGCGCTTCCGGTTCATAAAGCGGCTCGCCCTGCGTGTCCCATTCCTGGATGCCCCGAGACGGCAGGATGAAGGCGGAGCGGCCTTTCGAGGCGCCGAGCTTGGCCGCGATGGCCCTGGCGACCTGGCGGCGGTCATCGGCATCAACGGTGACCGAGGCGATCAATCTGTTGTGGGCATGAAAAGGGCGCTCAGAAAATTTAGCCGGCAAATCCTGCCAGGTCGGCAGATCGACCATGTCCACCGCGCCCGGCGCCGCGATCTGCGGGATGCCGCGGGCGCCGGCATTTTCCAGCCGGTCGGCGCCGGAACTGACGACGGAGCCGGCCAGATGGTTGGTGATTTCCTGCAGGCTGAAGTCGAAGACGGCGCAGAAATGGTCCTGGCCGCCGATCGATTCGAAGGCGCGGCCGCCCATTCCGGTGGTGTGGAAGACGGCGACGTCATAGCCGCGCCGTTCCAATGCCGGCTTCAGCGTCTTCATGTAGCGCAGGCAGGAGCTGCCGAGAGAGGTCATGCCGATGGTCGGGCCGATCGCCGGCGCCGACGCGCGTTCGGCAAGCACGATTTTCGCCGCCCCGACTACCGCACCGCAGGCCTGCGACAGGACCAGCTTGCAGATCGAGTTGAGGCCGTAGAGGCCGCCGGCCCAGAGGATCATCATCAGGTCCGGCGCGACGCGCTCGGGCGGGATGAGGTGCGAATAGGCGATGGTCGAGACGACGAATTTCGGCACGCCGAGCGGCAGGGAAAGCGCCACGTCGAGCGCCAGATCGGTACCCATCGAGCCGCCTATGGCGATGAAGGCGTCGATCTCGCCATTCCGATGCAGCTTGCGCACGAGTTGCACGGCGCCGCCGGCCATCAGCGTCATGGCGGTGTTCTCGTCACCGCTCGAAACAATCTCCTCGATGGTCACGTCGACGGCGCGAGCCACGGCATGCTTGTCGTGATCGGGGCTGTAGGGCGGATTGCCGAGAACGCTGACATCCATCATCACAGCGCTGCCGCCCGATGCCTCGATGCACTGCTTCATGAACAGCAGCTCTTCGGCCTTGGTGTCGCCGGTGCCGATGACCAGGATGCGGGGCGTTGTCTGTGCAGACATCAGGCCTGCCTCCTCAGGGTTTGCAAATTGTCGCCATTGAGGCGCATCGAAATTTCCCTTGCCGCTTCCATCACCGCAAGTCCTCGTTCTTCAATTGCGACCGCCGTCGTCCTGGCCTTTGGTGCCGCCACCGCGATGGTGCCGAGCGCGAAGCCATCCGCCGCCAGGATTGCCGCCGCAACACTGATGACGCCTTCTTCGAGACCCTGATCGCAGATCGAATAGCCGCGCTCGCGCGCCTCAGCCATGGAGCGCGAGATGGCAGAGGGCTCGATCAGCGTATGCGCCGTGAACGCTTCGAGCGGACCCGCCAGACATGCCTTGATGGCCTCATCCCTGGCGAAAGCCAGATAGGCGATGCCCGACGCGGTCGAATGCAGGGGCAGAAGCTGGCCGATATCGATGTTGACCCGGTTTGCCCAGCTGGGATGTTCGACATGGACGGTGACCAGCCTGTCGGTGCCGAATTCCGACAGATGCACGGTCTCGGCCGTGGCATTTGCCAGGTCCCGTACCAGCGGCACCGCGGTCTGCAGGAAGGGAAAACGGGCCTCGCGGATGCGCGCCAGCCGCGACAGGCCGGCGCCGAGCCTGTAGTGCCGCGTGCCGGAATCCTGCTCGACAAAGCCATGGCCGGTCAGGGCCACCAGCAGCCGCCGCGTCGTCGCCTTGTCGAAGCCCGAGCGGCGCGCCAGGTCGGTCAACCCGAGCTCGGGCTCGGCCACGGTGAACAGCTCCAGAAGTGAAATCGCCTTGCCAACCGTACCCAACGCATCCTCCTGGATCGAGTAATCAATTAACGTGTGAATTAACTTGACAGGAAGCCGCTTTGTTTGCAAGTCTATATTCAAAATAAGGGTTCAAATAATGAACCGACATCCAGAGCGTGTGGGACAGGCCAAGCGGCCGGCGGACGACGATGTTCGCGAACAGGAGGGACCAATGACAGCAGTTTCGGAACAGGCGCCGGCCAACAGGCTGCGCAAGAACAGTCTCGGCGTCGGCGCCATCACCTTCATGGTGATTTCGGCGGCGGCTCCGCTCACGGCGGTCGCCGGCGGCACGCCGCTCGGCATGCTGATGGGCAATGGCGCGGGCTTTGCCGGCACCTATCTGATCGTGACAGTGCTGCTGCTCCTGTTTGCGGTCGGCTATGTCGCCATGTCGCGCCATGTCGGCAATGCCGGCGCCTTCTATGCCTATGCCGCGCGCGGTCTCGGCGGCTTGGCCGGCGGCGCCACGGCGCTGATCGCCATCCTGTCCTACAATGCCATGCAGATCGGCGTCATGGCCCTGCTCGGTGCGGCCACATCAGGGCTGTTCGCCGGTTGGGGCATCAACCTGCCCTGGTGGGTGTGGAGCTTCATCGCCATCGCCATCGTCGCCGTGCTCGGTTACCGCCAGGTCGACCTGTCGGCCAAAATCCTGACGGTGCTGGTTCTCTGCGAGTATGCCGTGGTGCTGATCCTCGATCTTACAATCCTCAAGACCGGAGGCGACAGCGGCCTGTCGGCGGCTCCGTTCAGCTGGAGCCAGATCACATCGGGCGCGCCGGCGATCGCCATCCTGTTCTGCTTCGCCGCCTTCATCGGCTTCGAGGCGACGACGATCTACGCCGAGGAAGCCCGTGACCCCAAAGTCACCATTCCGCGCGCCACCTATTTCTCCGTCATCCTGATCGGCGTGTTCTATATGGTCACCGCATGGCTGATGGCGGTCGGTGCCGGCGTCGACAAATTGCTGCCGGCATTGCAGGGCCTGCAGGATCCGACGACCTTTCTGTTCGGCCTGTCCGACCGTTATGCCGGAACGCTGCTGACGCATGCGATGAGCATCCTGTTCGTGTCGAGCCTGTTTGCCGGTGTGCTGGCCTTCCACAATGCGGTTGCCCGCTACATCTACGTCTCGGGCCGCGAAAAGCTTTTGCCGCAGTCGATCGGCGTGACGCATTCGGCGCATCAGAGCCCGCATGTCGCCTCGGTGATCCAGAGCGTGCTGGCGGCTGTCGTCGTCGGCCTGTTCGCCGTGCTTGGTCTCGACCCGGTGCTGGCACTGTTTTCGTGGCTGACAAATGTCGCGACGCTCG
Organism: Mesorhizobium sp. P3_A9; assembly: GCF_056402975.1. Classification (NCBI taxonomy): domain Bacteria; kingdom Pseudomonadati; phylum Pseudomonadota; class Alphaproteobacteria; order Hyphomicrobiales; family Phyllobacteriaceae; genus Mesorhizobium; species Mesorhizobium sp. P3_A9. Next base: position 16,216 of record NZ_JBFUGJ010000021.1, read on the forward strand.
GCGTCATCGTCATGATGGCCGTCGCCTCGCTCGCCGTGGTGATGTACTTCCGCGCCAACCCGTCCAGCCAAGAGAACGCGCTGAAGACCACCATCCTGCCCGGGCTGACCTTCATTGCCTTCGTCGTTATCATCTACCTGATCGTCATCAATTTCGGCAGCCTGTCGGGAGCCGGCGGCTTCCTCGGCGTGTTCCTGCCGGGGCTGGTGCTCATCGCTGCGGTGATCGGCCTGCTGCTGGCCGGCGCCTTGAAGAGCCGTGACCCGGTCGCCTACGAGAACCTCGGTGTGCCCCTGAAGGACTGAGCGAAACACTGGATTGAGAGACCTGCCGGGGCGGCGTGCCATGCCGCCCCTCTCACCGTGAAGGGAGTGGCGGCCTTGAGCTTTGCCGAAAACATCACCGTCGAAGCATTGGAAGCGGATCCCTACCCGATCTATGCTGAACTCAGGCGCAGTGCGCCGGTCGCCTTCGTGCCCTCGGTCAACCTGTGGTTCGTCACCCGCTGGAATGATGTCGAACTGGTGGCGAAGTCACCCGACATCTTCTCGGCGATCGTCACCGCTGGAGTATCACCCGTCGAGCGCTCCTTCGGCAAACCGACGATCCTGACCAGCGACGGCGAGGTCCACAAGAACCTTCGCCAGGGCGTCGACCCGAAATACCGGCCGCGCACCGTCGCCTCCTACGCCGGCAATCTCGTGCGCTCAATCGCCGAACCCTATCTCGACGCGATCGCCAGCCGGGGCTCCGCTGAACTGATGGCCGATTATTTCGAGCCGGTGTCGACGCTCAGCCTGGCGCGGTCGCTCGGCCTGGCCGACATCGACATGCCGACCCTGCGCCGCTGGTTCTATGGACTCGCCCAGGGCGCCATCAATTTCGAGAAAGACCCGAAGCGGCAGGAAATCGCCGACGCGATCGGTGCCGAGGTCGGCGATGCCGTGACGCCGACGCTGGAAAGGCTCGTTCGCGAGCCTGACGATTCCGCGCTGTCGCACATGCTGCATGACGGCATGCCTGAGGGCAAAACGCGCCCGATCGACTTCCTGATGCCGACCATCAAGGTCATCCTGCTTGGCGGCATGCAGGAGCCGGGCCACGGCGCCGGCTCCATCCTTGTCGGCCTGCTGCGGAACCCCGACCAGTTGCGGCAGGTGCTCGACGATCCCGCGACCTTCGTGCCCAAGGCTGTCGACGAGGGCCTGCGCTGGGTGGCGCCGATCGGCACGCAGACGCGCGAAACGACCCGCGCGGTCGAGATCGGTGGAACGACGATCCCCGCCGGCGCCCCGGTGGCCGCACTTGTCTCCTCGGCCAGCCGCGATGAGAGCCGCTTTGCCGACCCCGACCGCTTCGACATCAACCGCGACGAAGGCAACCATGCCGCCTTCGGTTTCGGCCATCATTTCTGTTCCGGCCGGTTTTTCGCACGCGAGCAGATGTGCCTTGCGGTAAGGCTGCTGCTTGAACGCTTTCCCAATCTCAGCCTTGTGCCCGGCAAGGAGCCCGTATTCCGCGGCTGGGAATTCCGGGCGCCAACCACATTGCATGTCAGTTTCGGAGCCGGTTCCCCATGATCACTCAAAATGCCATCGACACGCTGCGCAAAACGGAGATCGGCGCGCGCGGCCTGTTCATCGATGGCGTGCAGTCGCAGGGAACAAGCGGCGCGACATTGCCTGTCATTTCGCCGATCGATGGCCGTGCCTTCGCCAGCATCGCCGACGGCAATGCCGCCGATATCGACCGCGCGGTGAAATCGGCGCGCAAGGCGTTCGAGAAGGGCTCCTGGTCGCGCGCGGCGCCCGCCTTCCGCAAGAAGGTGCTGAGCAGGCTCGCCGAACTCATCGAAAAGCATGTCGATCAACTGGCCGTACTCGGTGTGCGCGACAATGGCACCGAGATCGGCATGGCCTACAAGGCCGAGCCGCTGTCGGCGGCCGGCACCATCCGCTACTACGCCGAGGCGATCGACAAGGTCTATGGCGAGATTGCACCGACGGCCGAGAATGTGCTGGGGCTGATCCACAAGGAGCCGCTCGGCGTCGTCGGCGTCATCGTGCCATGGAATTTCCCGTTGATGATCGGCGCCTGGAAGATCGCTCCCGCACTCGCCGCCGGCAATTGCGTGGTGGTCAAGCCGCCGGAGATCGCGTCGCTTACGCTGCTGCGGCTGGCGGAACTGGCGGCCGAGGCCGGCCTGCCCGCCGGCGTGCTCAACGTCGTCACCGGCCGTGGCGCGGTCACCGGCGAAGCGCTCGGCCTGCATATGGATGTCGACGCCATCGCCTTTACCGGCTCGGGGCCGGTCGGCCGGCGGCTGCTCGATTATTCGGCCCGCTCCAATTTGAAGCGCGTCTTCCTCGAACTTGGCGGCAAGTCACCCAACATCGTCTTTGCCGATGCGCCTGACTTGAAGCAGGCAGCGGTCGTCTCGGCCAATGGCATTTTTCGCAATTCCGGCCAGGTCTGCGTCGCCGGCGCGCGCCTGCTCGTCCAGTCGTCGGTCTATGACCGCTTCATGGAGGAGCTTGTCTCGGCGACCACGCGGCTGAAGGTCGGCGATCCGCTGGATCTCACCAGCGATGTCGGCGCGGTGTCGAGCGCGGAGCAACTGAACAAGAATCTCGGCTTCGTCGCCAAGGCCAGGGAAGAAGGCGCAACGCTGGTCACCGGCGGCGAGCGGATCCTGGCGGAGACCGGCGGCAGCTACATGGCGCCGACGATCTTCGAGAACGTCACTCAGGACATGCAACTGGCCCGCGAGGAGGTGTTCGGCCCGGTGCTCGGCGTCATGCGCTTCGACACCGAGGAGGAGGCGGTGCGGCTTGCCAATTCGACGGTCTACGGGCTGGCCTCTGCGGTGTGGACATCAAACCTCTCCACCGCCCACCGCATGGTGCGCGCCATCAGTGCCGGCGTCGTCCACGTCAACACTTATGGCGGCGCCGACATCACGGTGCCGCTCGGCGGCGTCAAGCAGTCCGGCTTCGGTCGCGACAAGTCGCTGCACGCGCTGGAGAAATATCTGGAGCTGAAGACAGCCTGGATCGCGCTTTGAGGCCCGTGGCGATATCGGGCTGCCGCCGAATCTGATCTTCCCATCCAGGGCGTGCAGGATTGGGTCCGCGGCCGGCCGCGGTCGGTCCGGCGCCGTCTTGTGCTCCATGTCCGGAAATTTTTGAGAGAATATTCCCGGCATCGGGGGCAAAGGCGAAACACGTTCTTTGATAAAATCAATAGAATTTCTAACGATGTGACCAAGCCTAGGCAATCCGCCTTGCTGCCATGACTTCACAACCGCAGAGATCAAACCATGTCGGACTTCAAGAACACTTTGCCATCTTCCCCCGGGTCAACCATCAACCGGCGCGGCGGCCTTGCTCTGCTGTTCGCCTCGGCTGTCGCGGTCGGCAGCCTGATGGCGCCGCATGCGTCCCTGGCCGAAGACAAGAAGTCGATCAAGGTCGGCATCATCAGCGGCGAGGACGAGGATGTCTGGCGCGTCGTCGTCGCTCAAGCCGCCGAAAAGGGCCTGGCCATTGAGACCGTGGTGTTCAACGACTACACCCAGCCCAACGAGGCGCTGGAGCGCGGCGAAATCGACGCCAATGCCTTCCAGCACCAGCCTTATCTCGACAACCAAATCAAGACGCAGGGCTATCACATCGTGCGTGTCGGCTATACCGGCGTCTGGCCGATCGGCCTCTATTCCAAGAAGTTCAAGGCGGTTGCCGACCTGCCTGAGGGCGCGGTCATCGGCGTGCCGAACGATCCGTCCAATGAAGGCCGCGCGCTGCGCGTGCTGCAGAATGAGGGCGTGATTAAGCTGAAGGACGGCACCGGCATTCTGGCCACCACCGCCGACATCGCGGAGAATCCCAAGAAGGTCGAGATCAAGGAGCTTGACGCCGGCATCGTCGGCCGCTCGGTCGAGGATCTCGACGCCGCCGTTGTCAACACCGACTGGGCGCTGAAAAGCGGCCTGACCCCGGACAACCGCATCGCCCAGGAGCCGATATCAGACAATCCCTACCGCAACTTCATCGCCGTGAAAGTCGGCAATGAGAACGAAGCCTGGGTGAAGACGCTGGTSGCKTCCTACCAGAACGAGGCSGTSAARGCMGAGTTCGACAAGGTCTACAARGGCACCGGSMTCAGCGCCTATTGATCCGACCGGACGCCAGTTCGAGAGCAAATGCGGTCCGCGCCTGAGCGCGGGCCGCAATCGCGTTTTCGGATGGCGAGAACAGGGAACCGCATGAACCAGCATATAACGGCATCCCAGGAGATCGCCGATCCGACCCACGACCAGCCCGATACGTCGCAGGACGTAGTGCGGCTTGTCGAGCTGAAGCGCCGCTTTGGCGCCACGCCGGCGATCGACGGCATTTCGCTGACGGTCCGCAAGGGCGAGATTCTCGGCATTATCGGCCGCAGCGGTGCCGGCAAGTCGACGCTGATCCGCTGTCTGAACGGGCTGGAGCGGCCGGATTCCGGAGAAGTGTTCATCGAGGGCCGCGAGATTAGCCGGCTCGGCGAGCGCGACCTGCAGCCGCTGCGGCGGCGCATCGGCATGATCTTCCAGCACTTCAACCTGCTGTCGGCCAAGACGGTCGAGGACAATGTGGCGCTGCCGCTGAAGATCGAGGGGCGGCCTAAGGCAGAGCGGTTGGCGCGGGCAGCCGAGTTGCTCGAGCTTGTCGGGCTGTCGGAGAAAGCCCGGGCCTATCCGGCATCGCTGTCGGGTGGCCAGAAGCAGCGCGTCGGCATCGCCCGCGCGCTTGCCGCACGGCCGGCGCTGCTTCTGTCGGATGAAGCGACATCGGCGCTCGACCCGGAGACGACGCGCTCCATTCTGGCGCTGCTGAAAGACATCAACCGGCGGCTTGGCCTGACCATCCTTTTGATCACCCATGAGATGGAAGTGATCCGCTCGATCGCCGACCGCGTGGCGGTGATCGACGCCGGACGCATCGTCGAGCAAGGGCCGGTCTGGTCGGTGTTCGCCGACCCACAGTCGGACATCACCAAAAGCCTRCTCGGCGCCATCCGGCCGCAAYTGCCGGCCGARCTGGCGGCGCGGCTGCTGCCGGCGGCCGGCGCTGAGACGATCCTGCGCATCGACGTTGCCGGCGAAGCCGCAAGCGGCCCGCTGCTGTCCGATCTTGCCACGGCTGTTCCCGGCGCCTTCCGCCTCGTGCATGGCGGCATCGACCATATCCAGCAGCAGCCCGTCGGCACGCTGTTTCTCTCCGTTCCCGGTAGCGATGCAAATCATCTCGCCGAAGTGATCACATTCCTGAAGTCCCGCCAGGCGCGGGTGGAGGTGCTTGGCCATGTCGCCAATCCTGTTTGAGCTTCTGCTGCGTTCGATCTGGGAGACGGTGCTGATGACGGCCGCCTCCGGCCTGATCTCGCTGGTCTTCGGCCTGCCACTCGGTCTGGCCTTGATATCAACCGAACGCGGCGGCATTGCCGAAAACCTGTGGGTCAACCGCGCGCTGGGCGCCGTCATCAACGGCTTCCGCTCGGTGCCGTTCATCATCCTTCTGGTGGCGCTGATCCCGCTGACGCGGCTGATCGTCGGCACCTCGATCGGCACCTGGGCGGCCATCGTGCCGCTGTCGATCGCGGCCACGCCCTATTATGCGCGCATCGCCGAAGTGTCGCTGCGCGAGGTCGACCACGGCCTGATCGAAGCTGCGCGCGCCATGGGCGGCAACCGCTGGACGATCATCCGCGAGGTGCTGGTGCCCGAAGCCCTGCCCGGCATCGTCGCCGGCTTCACGGTGACGCTGGTGACGCTGATCGGCGCCTCAGCCATGGCCGGAGCCATCGGCGCCGGTGGTTTGGGCGATCTTGCCATCCGCTATGGCTATCAGCGTTTCGAGACGTCTGTGATGGTGGCGGTGGTGATCGTGCTGATCATCCTAGTTTGTGGCATCCAGTGGGTGGGTGATCGGCTGGTGGCACGGCTGGACCGGCGGGGGTGAGCCGGCCGGCGAGCTAGACTAGGCGATGATGTCTTCTATCAGGGCTTGCAGTGGCGCTCGGAACCGCTGAAACTGTCGATCATGGCCTGAATGACGCGATCTCGTTCAAGGATATCGGCATTGAATGTCAGGCCTGCATGCTCGGCGAGCATCGCGAGGAAGGTGAGCTGGGTTCGGCCGTTGCCTTCGCGAAACGGATGCACGGCATTGATCTCCGCGACGATGTGAGCCGCGTGCCCGGCAAAGCCGACGCTGTCGAGGTCGGCCAAACGGTCGGGATTGCCAAGTTCGCCGAACACCCGCGCCATCTCACTGGCTATGTGTTCGGGATAACAGAACCAACTGCCGGCCTTGCCGATGCGGATCGTGCGCGCCTGACCAGCCCAGCCATATACATCCTGGAACAAGTGCCGGTGCAGGCTGAGGTAGTGAACGTAGTCGAGTTCGCCTGCCGGAAGAGGCTGATCGGCGCGAGTCAGGAACAGGGCGAGCTCGACCTCATCAAGTTCGGCCTGGTCGCGGACGTCCAGCAGATTGATGAGCACCGTCGTGCCGGGATAGCAGAGCGGATCGAACTCGGCGGCGTAGACCAACGTCTATTTCTTTTTGCGAATTTCTTCCTTGATGAGCGAGCGTCGCTCATCCCCGGACAGCCCCTGCTTCACACTATGGCTGAGTACCTTAGCCATGCGGGGCGATAGCTTCAGACCTTCGACTGCGCTGATTTTCTCGCCATGCGCTCTCGTCAACACGAAATGACCAGTCTTGGCCGAACGGCCGATTCTTGAATTAGGAGCCTTCATTCGCAAATCATATCATGGACCCGGAGGGGAAACCAAAACGATTCCAGGCAAGCCGGGCTAACCTCGCAACCTTACCCCTTCCGGATCAAAGAACGGCATCGGCGCCACGACCGCACGCGTCGGCTTGCCGTCGATGTCGACGCTGAGTTCGGTGCCTACAGCGGTGAAGGGCAACCGCAGATGCGCGGTGGCCAGCACCTTGCCGAGGGAATAGCCGTGGTCGCTATAAGTGACGATACCGGCATCCTCGCCATCGGCCAGCACACGCGCATCCGTTGCCGCTGGTTTGTCGCCGTCGAGGATCAGGCCGGTCCAGCGCTCGTCGAGGCCCTTGTCGCGGATCTTGAGCAGCGCTTCGCGGCCGATGAAATCGCCCTTGTCGAACTTGATCCAGCGATCGAGGCCGACATGGAACGGCGTACGGCTCTCGTCCATGTCGATGCCATGCGCCGGATAGGCCTTTTCCAGGCCGAGCGTGAACATTGCCAGCACGCCATAGGGTTTCAGGCCGAAGTCCTTGCCAGCCCGCATCAGCGCATCCCAGACGGAGGCTGCCTCGTCGGCCGGCACGAATAGTTCGAAGCCGAGTTCGCCGGTGACACCGGTGCGGGAGATCAGGACTCGGGTGCCGTTGATCTGGCCTGAGGTGAACGCCCAGCGTTTCAAGCCGTCCAGATCGGCATCCCTGACCAGCACCTTCAGCAGTTCCCGTGAGCGCGGGCCCTGGATGGTCGGGAAGGCAACGGCGGCGGTGATATCGGTGACATAGGCTTTTCGCCCTTCCGAATGGTGCTGCAGCCAGGGCAGCATCTTCAAGCGGTTGACCGAGCCGGTGACCAGCATGAAATGCGCCGGCGCCAGCCGGAACACGGTGAGGTCGTCCATGATGCCGCCGTCCTCGCGGCAGATCGTGGAATAGCGCACCTGGCCCGGTTTCATCGCCGCGGCATCGTTGACGATGACATGGTTGACCAGCGCCTCGGCGTCCGGCCCCTTGATGTCCATCTTGCCCATGGTGCTCAAGTCCTGGACGCCGACATTCTTTCGGGTGTTCAGGTGCTCGTCGGCGATGCCGGAATAGTATTTGGCCGAGATGAAATCGCCGCCGACCCGACCCATGGTCGCGCCGAGCCCGACGATGCTGCTGTAAAAAGGGGAACGCCGCTCAACCAAGAAGGTCTCCATGTTTTATTGCCGTCCCGAGACCGTTTCGAAATTCGCTCTGGCGAGTCATATGATGGTGGTTTCGAGAACCGGCGCGCAGCGGACATTCGAGTCCGTGAGCACCGGAAGCGCAGAAAACGCCTTCAGATGGCCGCGAGAGTAGAGTTTCCAAAACGGTCTCAATTCCCGTAGACGTCGAACGAAAAATATTTGTCGTTGATTTCTTTGTATTTTCCGTTGGCACGCAGCGCGTCTATGGCCGCGTTGAACTTGTCGGTCAGTTCCTTGTTGCCCTTCTGCAGCGCGATGCCGACGCCAGGCCCGTGAATGGCCGGATCTGCGGTCAGCGTGCCAAGCAGCTTGCAGCAGGCGCCGTCGGGCTTCTTCAGCCATTCGGTCAGGATGATCGAGCCGTCCATCATCGCATCGAGGCGGCCATTGGCCATGTCGGTGCGGGCATCATCGCCGGTCGGATAGGCCTTGACGGTCGAGCCGGCGTATTTCTGCTCGGCGAATTTCTGGTGGATGGTGGCGGTCTGCACGCCGAGCGCTTTGCCCTTCAAATCGTCCGGCGAGGTGCCCGCGATGGTCGAATCCTTCGGCACGGCGATGGCCGGCGGCGTCTGGTAGTATTTGTGGGTGAACTCGACCTTCTCGGCCCGTTCAGGCGTGATGGTGATGTTGATAATGGCATCGAACTTGCCGGCCTGCAGYGCSGGAATMGARCCGTCGAAATCCTGCACGATGAATTCGCATTCGGCCTTCATCTCAGCGCACAGCGCCTTGCCGAGATCGATGTCGAAGCCGCCCAGCGTGCCGTCGGAACTGGCGTAGTTGAAGGGCGGATAGGCGCCCTCGGTACCGATCCTGAGCTTCTTGTCCTGGGCGGAAGCGGCACCTGTGGCAAGGGTGAGAGCGACGGAAGCGGCAAGCACGAAACGACTGAAAAGACGCATGTTCCAGATCCCCGTTGAGGACGAGAAGTCTACGGGCTTTCGTGCCTCCGGCGGAGACGGAAGCGACATGTCATGCGSCGATCACGGCGCGGCGGGTGGTCCGCGCCATAGAGGGCGTTAGCCGGCGCGGTGCTTGTCCGTTGCTTCCCGGTCAATGGTGAGATCGCCCGCCGACAGGACAACGCCGAATTTTTGGCTGGCTTCCTCTGAGGTGTAGTACCCCAGCGCCACGTCGCGCAGAACGAGATCGGCATCACGCTCGCGCGGATCGCCATAGCCGCCGCCGCCCGGCGTGCCGACGCGCACGCGGTCGCCGGCCTTCAGCGGGATGTCCTGCTCCTTGGAGAGGTGGGGCGGCACATGTTCCTCGCCGTTGCGGAAGACCGTCACCGTGTTGACCGCGCCATCCCCACCGCCGAGCGCGCCTTGCGGGCCGAAACGGCCGTGATCCATGACGAAAGAGGCGCGGGCATCGCCGCGCAGGATTTCGACCTCGTAGGCGAGGCCGAAACCGCCGCGATGCTTGCCGGCGCCGCCGGAGCCTTCGCGCAAGGCATAGTGGCGATAGAGCACCGGAAAGGCCTGCTCCATGATCTCGACCGGCGGTGATTTTGAAATGCCGATGGTCGAGCAGCCATTGGTCAGGCCGTCATGGCCCGAATTGCCGCCATAGCCGCCGCCGGAGATCTGGTACATGACGTAATCGCGGCCGCGCGCCGGGTCGTTGCCGCCAAGCGCGAAATTGCCGCTGGAACCGGCGGGTGCTGCCGTCACCTTGTCCGGCAATGCCTGCACCATCGCGGCGAACACCGCCTCGGCGATGCGCTGCGAAACCTCCGCGGCGCAGCCTGAAACAGGCCGCGGATACTTCGCGTCAAGGAAGGTGCCTTCCGGCCGCTTGACAATCAGCGGCTCGAAGGCGCCGGCACTGATCGGCACATCCGGAAAGATGTGGCGCATGGCGAGGTAGACCGACGACAAGGTCGTCGCCAGCACGCTGTTCATCGGTCCAGCGCAGGGTTTTGACGAGCCGGTAAAATCGAAGGTCAGTGTATCGCCCTGCTTCTCGACCGCGAGCGCGATGGTCAGCGGCTCGTTGACCACGCCGTCGGAATCGACAAAGGCTTTTGAGCGATAGGTGCCATCGGGAATGGCCGCGATGTTGGCCCGCATCTGTTCGGCGGCGCGGCGGCGCAGTTCGGCGATTGCCTCGACAACGGTTTCGTCCCCGTAACGATCCAGGATTCCATTGAGCCGGTCTTGGCCGATCAGCAGTGCGGCGGCCTGGGCCCTGATATCGCCAATGCGCTGATCGGCGACGCGGATGTTGGAGCAGATGATGGCGTAGATTTCGGGATCAAGCACGCCCTTCTTGAACAGTTTTACCGGCGGCAGCCGCAGGCCTTCCTGTTCGACGGCGGTCGCGGAGGCCGAAAAGCCGCCCGGCACCGAGCCGCCAATGTCGGGCCAGTGACCGGTGTTCGACAGCCAGCAGAAGATTTTGCCGCCCCGGTAGACCGGCATGGCGAACCGCACATCCATCAGATGCGTGCCGCCGAGATAGGGGTCGTTGACGATGTAGATGTCGCCGGGTTCCGGCGCCAGGCAGCGGCCATCGGCGATCATCTCGATCACCGTTCTGGTCGAATACTGCATGACACCGACGAACACCGGCAGCCCTTGGCTACCTTGCGCGATCAGCGAGCCGTCGACGGCCGAATAGATGCCGTCGGAGCGGTCATTGGCCTCGGCGATGACAGGCGAGAAGGCGGCGCGCGAAAAGGTCAGGTCCATCTCGTCGCAGACCTGCTGCAAGGCGGCCTGGAGGACCGAAAGGGTGATGGCGTCGAGCTTTGCCATATCAATGTCCGGCATCTCAGGCCTCGCCAATGTCGATGATGATGTTGCCGTCGGCATCCGAGCGTGCGCGGTCGCCGGGTTCGAGCACGGTGGTGGCATCCATCTGTTCGAGGATCGCCGGGCCTTCGATGACGGCATCGAGCGGCAGTTTTTCGCGCGCATACACCGGCGTGTCGTGCCACTGGCCGGCATACCAGACAGGCCTGATTTCGCGCCGCGCTTCTTCGAGCGTTTTTTCACGCCCTGCCGGATCGATCAGCCGCGACAGGTCGATCGCTGGCCTGACGCCGGTGACCGAAGTGTTGAGGTTGACAAGGTTGGCGCGGATTTCCGGCAGCTCGACCTTGAAGCGGGCAAAATAGGCCTTTTCGAACAGCGCCTGCAGCTCGTTGCGACTCACCGTCGACGACGGCAACGGCACGTTGATGATGTGGGTCTGGCCAACGAACTGCATATCGGCGGAATGGTTGACGCGGATCGTCTCCGGCTTCACCGCTTCCTTTCCAATCAGCTCCTCGCCTTCGTTTCGGTGCCGTTCCAATACCGCGTGAAGCTTGGTTTCATCGAGCACGGCCACCGGCTGGTTGATGGTGTTGACGAAGTCGTGGCGCAGATCGGCAACGACGCAGCCGAGCGCGTTGGTGATGCCTGGACGCGCCGGCACCAGCACCCTGGGCAGGCCAAGTTCGCGGGCGAGCGCTGTGGCATGCAGCGGCCCGGCGCCGCCGAAGGCGAACAGCGCGAAATCGCGGGGGTCATGACCGCGCGACACCGAGACCATGCGGATGGCGCCGGCCATCTTCATGTTGCCGAGCCTGAGCACGGCACCCGCCGCCTCGACGCCGGACAGGCCGGTGACCTTGCCGATCTTCTCCTCGAAGATGCCGGTGACACGCTCTGATGTGACAGGGTTTTCGACGGCCAACAGCTTTTTCGGGGCCAGCCGGCCGAGCACCAGATTGGCGTCGGTGATGGTCGGCTCCAGCCCACCGCGGCCGTAGCAGATCGGGCCGGGATTGGCGCCAGCGCTTTCCGGGCCGATCTGGATCAGGCCGGCCGCATCGACGCGCGCGATAGAGCCGCCGCCGGCGCCAACCGTGTGCACCGCCACCATCGGCACGTGGATGGGCATCGCATATTCGATCTCGATCTCGTTCGATACCGCCGGCTCGGCGTTGCGGATCAGCGCCACGTCGGTCGAGGTGCCGCCCATGTCGTAGGTGACGAGGTTTTCGAAGCCGGCGCGCTTGCCGGTATAAGCGGCGGCGATGACGCCGGAGGCCGGGCCGGACATCACCGTCTTGGCCGACTCACGTGTGACGAAGCGGGCCGAGATCATGCCGCCATTGCCGTTCATGATCAGGAAGTCGCGGGCATAGCCTTTGGCGGCGAGCTCCTTGCGCAGGCGCTCGACATAGCGCTCGAGGATCGGCTGCACCGAAGCGTTGACCGAGGCGGTGACGCCGCGCTCGAATTCACGCGCCTCAGACAGCAGCGCATGGCCTGACGTGATGTAGCTATTCGGCCAGAGCTCGGCGGCGATTTCGGCGGCGCGCCGCTCATGCGATGGGTTGGCGTAGGAATGCAGGAAATGGATGACCAGGGATTCGCAGCCGGCCGCGATCAGCGTCTTTACCGCTTCGCGCATTTCGGCTTCGTCGAGCGGCGTGCGCACCGCACCCGAGGCCTCGACGCGCTCCGACACTTCGAGCCGGAGATTGCGCGGGATGATCGGGACGAAGGTGCCGGTCATGCCATAGGGTTGAGGCCGCGTGCGCCGACCGAGCTCGATCACGTCGCGAAAGCCGCGTGTGGTGATCATGCCGGTCCTAGCCAGCCGGCGCTCCAGCACGGCATTGGTGGTGGTGGTCGTGCCATGGACGATGAGGTCGATGCCGTCGATCGCAAATCCGGTGGCGCCAAGAGCCGAAACCACGCCGAAGGCCTGGTTGTCGACCGTGGTCGGCGTCTTGGCGATATGCACCTTGCCGCCGTCCTTGCCGTCGATCAGAAGCAGGTCGGTGAAGGTTCCGCCGACATCGATGCCGGCAACGACATTTCCCAGGGAATCGCGCGCTTGCGCTGGAAAATTCTCTTTCATCGTCGAAACCCGAAATGCTGAGACTACGGATATGCGTCAGTTTGGAAAGCTGTTTTAAGGTAGCATCTTGACGCAAATATCGTTTGTATACTAATAAATTCCGGACACAAGAGCTTACCGCTTTGGAGTGTGCGAACAGCACGCCGGGACCTGAACGGTCCGGGCGCGCAGGTGAAAGTTTTGCGCCCGCGTCCTCGTTTGGGCCAGAAGGTTGGATTTGATGAACACCACATCCGCTCTCAACACCGCCGGCTCCCGCCCGCTGCAGTTTCCGATTCCGGCCAATGTCTATGCCGAAACCGTCGTCTCGGTGAAGCACTACACCGACCGGCTGTTCTCGTTCCGCATCACCCGTCCGCAGTCGCTGCGTTTCCGCTCCGGCGAGTTCGTCATGATCGGCCTGCCCAATGCAGAGAAGCCGGTCTACCGTGCCTATTCGGTGGCGAGCCCGGCCTGGGACGAAGAGCTGGAATTCTTCTCGATCAAGGTGCCGGACGGCCCGCTGACCTCTGAACTGCAGAAGATTCAGGTCGGCGACACCGTCATCATGCGGCAGAAGTCGACCGGCACGCTGGTGGTCGACGCGCTGACCCCGGCCAAGCGGCTGTTCATGATCTCGACCGGCACCGGCATCGCGCCCTTCGCCAGCCTGCTGCGCGACCCTGACACCTATGAGAAATTCGATCAGCTGATCCTGACCCATACCTGCCGTGACAATGCCGAGCTGACCTATGGCCAGGAATTGGTGGCAGCACTTGAAAGCGACCCGCTGATCGGCGAGCTGACAGCTGGCCGCGTCACGCTTTACAATTCGACGACCCGCGAAGAGTCGGCCTGCATGGGCCGCATCACCGCGCTGATCGGTTCCGGCAAGTTCTATTCCGACCTCGGCCTCGAGAAGCTCAATCCCGAGACCGACCGCATCATGATCTGCGGCTCGATGCATATGCTCAAGGACGTCAAGGAACTCGCCGAGAGCCTCGGCTTCCAGGAAGGCTCGCTCAGCCATCCAGCCACATTCGTGGTCGAGCGCGCCTTCGTCGGCTGAGGTCAGCTGCCCGGACATGCTGCCTTCCAGGTGAATGCCGCAATAGCTCGGGCCACTCCATTCCCAACCGAAAACACGGCAAGCGCGCGCCTGTCGGCGCCCACCCGCCATATCCGATTTCTGGTCAGGCAAGTTTTGCCCCGGAACGGCACCGACGACGTCTGCCGCGTCGACCGGGCCGGCATAGCCGTGGGTGGTTGAGACGCTCCTCGAGCCCTCACCCGGGCGGACCATAGAAGTCACTTTATTGCGATGCAGCATTCAAGGTGGCCTCACGCATCGTTGAATGCCGCAGCGCAACATGACCGACTTGTAACCTGACAGGGCTGGGTCATCGGGACTACTCTCCCGGTGATCGACACGGTCGGTCCTAACCCCCAACCATCCTGAAAAGGCTTGATATTCTTGCCCGCAGGTGGACGGCATCATGACCATTTCCACAACACAGCAAGTCAGGCGAAACCGACCCATGCGTTCTCGGCGTATCGTCCTATTGACCACAATCCTCGTCCTGAGCGGCGGCTACGGACTATGGCGCAACCACGCCGGCGGCGTGGCAAGGGCTGCCACTGCCACTCAATCGGCGCAGCCCGCACCCAAGATCCCGGTCACCGTGGCCACCGTGCAAAAAACCGACTTCCCGCTTTACCTCTACGGACTCGGAACGGTGACGCCGCTGAACAATGTCAGCATCTCGAGCCGTGTCGCCGGTGTCGTCACCCAGGTTCCGGTCGAGGAGGGGCAGATGGTCAAGCAGGGCGACCTGCTCGCCGTGATCGACCCCCGCCCCTATCAGGCGGTGCTCGACCAGGCGAAAGCCAAGGAGGCGCAGGACCAAGCGACGCTCAGGAATGCGCAGGTCGTTCTCGACCGTCTTTCCACGCTCCTGAAAAAGACCTTCGAAACGCAGCAGGACGTCGATAACCAGCAGGCTGTGGTCAACTCCACCGCCGCCACGATCGAGGGCGACAAGGCCGCTATCGAGGCGGCGCAACTCAACCTGGATTTTACCAGCATCACGGCGCCGCTGACCGGCAAGACGAGCTTCCGCACCATCGACCCCGGCAACATCGTGCAGATTGGTCAAAGCCCCGGGCTTTTCACGGTCGTGCAGCTTCAGCCTATCTATGTGTCGTTCACGGAACCGCAGGACAACGTTCCGACCATCAACAAGGTTTTCGCTTCTGGCCCGGTTTCGATCGACACGCTGGGCGCGGATATGAAGACCGTGCTGGCAAGCGGCAAACTGGAGGCAGTCCAGAACGCAGTCGACCAGGCTTCCGGCACGATTTCGCTCAGGGCGACATTCGCAAACCAGGACGATGCGTTGTGGCCGGGCCTGTCCGTCAACACACGCATACATATCGGCACGATGGCAGGCGCGATCGTGGTGCCGGACGAAGCCGTCCAGCATGGCCCTGACGGGCTCTTCGCCTATGTCGTCGGCGACGATGGCAAGGTCCGTCGTCAGACCGTCAAGACGGGTCCTTCGGACGGCGGCGAAACGGTCGTCACAGACGGCCTCGGCCAGGGGCAACGTGTCGTGGTTGGCGGCCAGTACCGCGTGGTTGACGGTGCAAGCGTCGATCCGACGCCAGCTCCAGGCGCCGGGCAGGTGCAGAACGGCGCTGCCGGAGGTGCAAGCTGATGGCATCGATCGGTGTTTCCACGCCTTTCATCAGGTATCCCGTAGCCACGTCGCTGTTGATGATCGGCGTGCTGTTCGTCGGCGTGGTCGCTTATCTCAACCTGCCGGTCGCGGCGATGCCGAATGTCGACTTCCCGACGATCCAGGTGTCGACCAGCCTGCCGGGCGCCGACCCGATCACCATAGCGTCGTCGGTGACCCAGCCGCTCGAGACGCAGTTCGCGCAGGTTCCCGGCGTTGCCGAAATGACGTCGAGCAGCCTGTCGGGTTCCAGCCAGATCACCCTGCAATTCGCTCTCGACGTCGACATCGCATCGGCCGCCGGGCTGGTGCAGTCGGCCATCAATGCCGCCGGTGGACAGCTGCCGAAGAACCTTCCCAATCCGCCCACCTACAGGGAGGTCAACCCGACCGATTCGCCGATCATGCTGATTGGCGCGAGTTCGACCGACTTGCCGCTGACGACGTTGAGCGACGACGTCTACACCAAGCTCGCGCAGGTGATCAGCCATGTCGACGGCGTCGGCCAGGTGCTGGTCGGCGGCCAGCAGACACCGTCGATCCGTGTCCAGCTCGATCCGGCCAAGCTGGCGGCAAGGGGCCTGTCGCTGGAGGCGGTGCGCACCCCGCTGTCGATCGGCACGGTGGACCTGCCCAAGGGCAACATCCAGGGCGAAGTGCGCTCCTTCACCATCTTCTCCAATGACCAGATGACCGCCGCCGATGACTGGAACAACGCCATCATCGCCTATCGCGACGGAGCCCCGGTGCGGGTCAGGGATGTCGGCCGGGCCGTGCTCGACGCGCAGGACTACACCCAGGCCGGTTGGACCGACACGACGCGCGGCGTCGTCCTCGTCATTTTCAAGGAGCCCGGCGCCAACATCATCGACACGGTCGACAAGATCAAGGCGGAGCTGCCGATGCTGACCGCCTCGATGCCGGCTTCGCTGAAGCTGCAGGTGCTTTCCGACCGGACGCAGACCATCCGCGCCTCGGTGGCCGACGTGCAGTTCACGCTGATGCTCACCATCGGAATGGTGGTGATGGTGATCTTCCTGTTCCTGCGCAACGTCTGGGCAACGGCGATCCCGGCCTTCACCGTGCCGCTGGCGCTGCTTGGCGCATGCGCCCTGATGTGGTCCGCCGGTTACAGCATCGACAATCTGTCGCTGATGGCATTGACGATCTCGATCGGCTTCGTCGTCGACGACGCCATCGTCATGCTGGAGAACATCGTCCGTTATATCGAGCACGGCGAGAAACCGATGGATGCCGCGATCCGCGGCGCCAGCGAGATTGGCTTCACCATCATGTCGATCTCGATTTCGCTGGTGGCCGTGCTGATCCCGCTGCTCTTGATGAGCGGCATTATCGGCCGCCTGTTCAAGGAGTTCGCGGTGACGCTAGCCATGACCATCCTGGTTTCGGCCTGTGTTTCGCTGACGCTGACGCCGATGCTGGCTTCGCGTTTCATCAAGCCGGCCAACGAGGAGCATCACGGCAGGCTCTACCGGTGGAGCGAAAGCGTCTTCGACGGCATGCTGCGCGCCTATGAGCGCGGCCTCGACCGGGCGCTTGGGCATCGTTTCATCACGCTGCTGGTGTTCCTGACCTGCGTCGGGCTTACCGGCTATTTCTTCACCCTGGTTCCAAGCGGCTTCTTCCCGCAGCAGGACACCGGCCTGATTTTCGGCCAGGTGATCGCAGGCCAGGATGTCTCCACCGGCCAGATGCAGTCCTACATGGCGCAATTTGCCGGGATCGTTTCCAAGGATCCCGCGGTGGCGCATTTCGCGGCATCGACGGGCGGCAGCGGCAACACGCAGAACACCGGCCGCATGTTCATCCAGTTGAAGCCACGCGACGAGCGCGATGTTTCGGCCGACCAGATCATCCGGCGATTGCAGCCGAAGCTCTCGGTCGTCCAGGGCGCGCGCCTGTTCATGCAGGCCTCGCAGGACGTGCGCGTCGGCGCCAGGCTGTCGGCGTCGCAATATCAGTACGTGCTGGAAAGCAGCGACCTCGACACGCTAGACGACTGGGCGCCCAAGCTGTTGACGGCTTTGCAGCGCCTGCCCGAATTGCGCGACGTCTCGACCGACCAGATGAGCTCCGGCACGACGCTGACGCTGCAGGTCGATCGCGACCAGGCCGCCCGCTACGGCCTGACGGCGAACGATGTCGACAACACGCTCAACGACGCCTTCGGCCAGCGCCAGGTCGCCCAGTACTTCACGCAGCTTTCGACCTATGACGTGATCCTGGAGGTGCTGCCGTCGCTGCGCGGCAACCTCAAGGCGCTCGACCAGATCTATCTGACGACGTCGAGCGGTTCGCAGGTGCCGCTCTCGGCCATCGCCAAATGGACGACGAAGCCCGTACAGCCGCTGGTGATCAACCATGAAGGCCAGTTTCCCTCAGTGACGATCAGCTTCAACCTGGCGCCCAACGTAGCACTCGGCCAGGCCACCGCCGCGATCGACAGGGCCGCCGCCGAGATGCGGCTGCCGGCGACCATCCAGACCAATTACACGGGAACGGCGCAGGCCTTCCAGCAGTCGCTGTCTTCGGTGCCGGTGCTCATCCTCGGCGCCCTGGTCGTGGTCTATCTGATCCTCGGCATCCTCTACGAAAGCTACGTCCACCCGCTGACCATTCTCTCCACGCTGCCCTCCGCCGGGCTTGGCGCGCTGGGCACGCTGCTCGTCTTCCATATGGAGTTCAACCTGATCGGCCTGATCGGCATCATCCTGCTGATCGGCATCGTCAAGAAGAACGGCATCATGATGGTCGACTTCGCCATCGCGGCGGAGCGGGACCAGCATCTCAGCTCGCTGGAATCGATCCGCCAGGCCTGCCTGCTGCGGTTCCGGCCGATCATGATGACCACCATGGTTTCCATGCTGGGTGCGCTGCCGCTGATGCTGGAGAACGGCACCGGGGCGGAAATCCGCCAGCCGCTTGGTTACACGATGTTCGGCGGGCTGCTTATCAGCCAGGCGCTGACGCTTTTCACCACGCCGGTGATCTATCTCTACCTCGACGACCTTTCTCATTGGCTCACCTCATTTCGCAAGCATGAGCAGGATGACAGTGAACCCGAACACATCGAGGCTGAAATCGGCCCGCCTGGGCGTAAGCTGGCGGCCGAGTAGGCTGCCTCAACGCTTAAGGTCCGCATCAGACAGGACAGGCTTGTGGCCTCGACCGAAACGATCGTGTAAGTATCGCCCTAAAGCGCGTCGCGTCGAAACGGATTCGTGCAACGCGCTTTAGGTTTTTGTTTTTATGCATGTCGTTCCCCCAAAACCGAGGTCACTTTTGGGCGACATGCATTGAACGAGAAAGGGCAGGAAATGAGCAACACGATCCGCGAAGCCGAGCCTGGCACCAGCGCGTCCAAGGTGACGCCGCTGCCGGCCCGCGCCGCCGCCAACACCCCCGTGGCGCTGGACCACCGCATCGCGCGCAATCCCGGCATGAAGCTTGATCTCGGCTTCATGGAATCGGTGCGCAGCGTCAACCGCTCGGCGCTGGAGCGCCGTGTCGCCAGCCTGACCAAGCGGCGCTCGATCAAGGCCGACAACCAGGCGGCCTGGCTGCTGCGCGCYGTCGCCTGCATGGAYCTGACGACGCTGAATTCCAACGACACCGARGAGCGCGTGCGCCGGCTCTGCGCCAAGGCGATCAACCCGTTCCGCCGCGACATCGTCGAGGGCCTCGGCATTGCGGGCGAAACCATCCGCCCAGCGGCGGTCTGTGTCTACCATCCCTTCGTCGCCACGGCCGTGGACGCCGTGCGCGGCACCGGCATTCATGTCGCTGCCGTCTCCACCGCCTTTCCGCATGGCCTGGCACCCTTGTCGACCCGTCTGCAGGAGATCGAGGCCTCGGTGCGCGATGGCGCCGACGAGATCGACGTCGTCATTCCGCGCGGCCTGGTCTTCGGCGCCAAATGGCGGGAGCTCTACAATGAGATCGTCTCGATGCGCGCCGCCTGCGGTGACGCGCATCTGAAGGTCATCCTCGGCACCGGCGACCTCGCCACTTTGCGCAATGTCATGCTGGCCTCGATGGTGGCGATGATGGCCGGCGCCGACTTCATCAAGACCTCGACCGGCAAGGAAAGCGTCAACGCCACGCTGCCCGTTGGCCTGGCCATGGTGCGCGCCATCAGGGCTTATTTCGAGGAAACCGGCTATCTCATCGGCTTCAAGCCGGCCGGCGGCATCTCCACCGCAAAAGCCTCGCTCGACTGGCTGGTGCTGATGAAGGAGGAGCTCGGCCGTCCCTGGTTGGAGCCCGAGCTGTTCCGCTTCGGCGCGTCCAGCCTGTTGACCGACATCGAGCGCCAGCTCGAGCACCATTTGACCGGGCACTATTCGGCCAATCACCGCCACGCAATGGCTTGAGCACCCACCCCGATCGGCTAGGCCGATCGACCCTTCCCGCGAAGGGGAAGGGTGAAGGAGGCACCCCATGAACATTCTCGACCGCTATCACGCCATGGAATACGGCCCGGCGCCGGAAGCCCGCAACGAGGCCGATGCGTGGCTTGCCGCGCGCGATTTCGGCAAGGCGCTGTTCATCGACGGCGGCTGGAAAGCCGCCACCGGCGGCAAGACTTTCGACACCAGCGAGCCGTCTTCCGGCAAGTTGCTGGCCAAGGTGTCCGACGCCAGTGCGGCTGATATCGACGCGGCGGTTGCGGCCGCCGCCAAGGCGCTGCCTAAATGGGCGGCGTCCTCGGGCTATCAGCGCGCCAAAGTGCTCTATGCGATCGGCCGTGCCATGCAGCGGCACCAGCGCCTGTTCGCGGTGCTGGAATCGATCGACAACGGCAAACCGATCCGCGAAAGCCGCGACATCGACGTGCCSTTGGCSATCCGCCATTTCATCCAYCACGCCGGCTGGGCGCAGGCTCTGGACAAGGATTTCCCCGGCCACAAGGGCGTTGGCGTCGTCGGTCAGATCATTCCGTGGAATTTCCCGCTGCTGATGCTGGCCTGGAAGATCGCGCCGGCGCTTGCCGCCGGCTGCACCGTGGTGCTGAAGCCAGCCGAATTCACGCCGCTGACCGCCATCCTGTTCGCCGAAATCTGCGAACGCGCCGGCGTGCCGAAGGGCGTCGTCAACATTGTTCACGGCGGACCGGAAGCAGGTGCCGCCATCGTCAACCATGCCGGCATCCAGAAGATCGCCTTCACCGGCTCGTCCGAGGTGGGCAAGATCATCCGCAAGGCAACCGCCGGGTCGGGCAAGAAACTGTCGCTGGAGCTTGGCGGCAAATCGGCCTTCATCGTTTTCGAAGACGCCGATCTCGACAGCGCCGTCGAGGGTCTGGTCGACGGCATCTGGTTCAACCAGGGSCAGGTCTGCTGCGCCGGYTCRCGSCTTYTGGTGCAGGAAGGCATYGCCGAWGCCTTSATCGCCAAGGTCAAGACGCGGATGAGCCGRYTGCGYGTCGGCAGCCCGCTCGACAAGAACACCGATATCGGCCCGCTGGTCGACATCAGCCAGCTCGACCGCGTCAAGGGTCTGGTTGCCGAAGGCGCCAAGCAGGGCGCCGTTTGCTGGCAGCCTGATGCGGTGCTGCCGTCCACCGGCTATTACCATCTGCCGACGCTCGCCACTGGTGTTTCGCCGGCTAACATACTGGCCCAAGAAGAAGTTTTCGGACCGGTTCTGGCGACCATGACCTTCCGCAACACCGAGGAAGCGATCGAGCTCGCCAACAACACCCGCTACGGCCTCGCGGCGAGCGTATGGAGCGAGAATATCAACCTCGCTTTGCATGTCGCGCCGCAGCTGAAGGCCGGCGTCGTCTGGGTCAACGGCACTAACATGTTCGACGCCGCCTGCGGTTTTGGCGGTTATCGCGAAAGCGGGTTCGGCCGCGAGGGCGGGCGCGAAGGCATGTTCGAATATCTCACGGCAAAACTGCCGCTCGGCCCGGTCATCAAGCCGGCGACGCTCTCGGCGCAACCGGTCGAGCAGGCCGATGGCGGGGCCATCGACCGCACGGCAAAACTGTTCATCGGCGGCAAGCAGGTGCGTCCGGACGGCAATTATTCACTCGCCGTCGCCACCGCCAAGGGCAAGCTGGCCGGCGAAGTCGGGCTCGGCAGCCGCAAGGATATCCGTGACGCTGTCGCGGCCGCCCGCGCCTGCAAGGGCTGGCCGGAGGCGACCGCCTACAACCGCTCTCAGGTGCTTTATTATCTGGCGGAGAACCTTTCGGGCCGTGCCGACGAGTTTGCCGCCCGTCTGACCGAACTGACCGGTGCTACGCCCAAGGCCGCGCGGGAAGAAGTTGACCAATCGATCGAACGGCTGTTCCTCTATGCCGGCCTTGCCGACAAGTTCGAGGGCCGCGTGCACCAGCCACCGGCCCGTGCCGTSACGCTGGCGCTGCATGAGCCGGTCGGGGTCGTAGGCGTCGTCGCACCGGACGCGTCGCCGCTGCTTGGCCTGATCTCGCTCATCGCGCCGGCGCTTACCATGGGCAACACCGTGGTCGCGGTGCCATCCGAACGCTATCCGCTGCTCGCCACAGATCTCTACCAGGTGATCGAATATTCCGACGTTCCGGCCGGCGCCATCAACATCGTCACCGGCCACACGGCGGAGCTTGCCGGCGTGCTGGCCAAGCATGACGATGTCGATGGTCTCTGGATATTCGCCGATGCCGACACCTGCGCCAAGGCGGAAGCCGACTCCATCGGCAACCTCAAGCGCGTCTGGAGCGGCAATGGCCGCAGCCTCGACTGGGCATCCGACGAAGCGGCTGGCGATGCCTTCCTGCGCCGCGCCGTCGAGGTCAAGAACGTCTGGGTGCCTTACGGAGATTGATTGATACTGCCAGCAATGAGCCCATTTTGCTGCAATACGCATGAACCCGTGTGGCGACGCGACTCATTGTCCGGTTGTCATACATGTCGTTGCACAGGGCAAGCGATATGCATTACATCTGACGTCGCGAAGGTGATCGTGTTCGGGCTTGACGCCCGGACGCATGTTCTTTAACGAGAAAAAACATCTTTATCTGTGAACTGGCTGCGACACAGGCCGCACAATCGAGCCTGGCTGGCACATGACGCCTTCGCCGGCCACCGATAAAGGCAGTTGACCCAAGCAGGCGAGGAAAAGACATGGCGGATCTGGCAGGCAAGGTCGTTGTCATCACGGCAGCGGCGCAAGGCATCGGCAAGGCGAGCGCGCTGGCCTTCGCCAAGGCTGGAGCCACCGTCTACGCCACCGACATCAACGAGACGCTGCTTGCCGAACTCGCCAAGACGTCCGGGATCAAGACTCGCAAGCTGGATGTGCTGAACGACGAGGCGGTCAATGCCGCCTTTGCCGAGATTGGCCGCGTCGAYGTGCTGTTCAAYTGCGCCGGYTTYGTTCATTCCGGCTCGATCCTCGASATGAAGGACGCCGAYCTCGATTTYGCYTTCAACCTCAATGTCCGCGCCATGATCCGTACGGTACGTGCGGTGCTGCCCGGCATGCTGGAGCGYGGTGACGGCTCGATCATCAACATGTCGTCGGTCGCCGGCGCCGGCAAAGGCGTGCCGAACCGCTTCGCCTATGGCGTCACCAAGGCCGCGGTGATCGGCCTGACCAAGGCGATTGCCGCCGACTATGTCGGCAAGGGCATCCGCTGCAACGCCATCTGCCCCGGAACGGTCGAGAGCCCGTCGCTGCAGGACCGCATGCATGCGCAAGGCGACTACGAAGCGGCACGGGCCGCCTTCATCGCCCGCCAGCCGATGGGCAGGCTCGGCACGCCTGAAGAAATCGCCGATCTCGCCGTCTATCTGGCCGGCGCCACCTATACGTCCGGACAGGCCTATAATATCGACGGCGGCTGGTCGATCTGAACCAATCTGACTGAGGAGAGCATTCTATGAAACTGCTGCGCTATGGCGAAGTCGGGAGCGAACGTCCCGGCCTGCTCGATGCGGATGGAACGATCCGCGATCTCTCCGCCCATGTCGCCGACATTGCCGGCACGGTGCTTCATCCGGCCTCGCTGGAGATGCTGGGCAAGCTCGATCCGAAATCTCTGCCGGCGGTTTCCGGCAAGCCGCGCCTCGGCGCCTGCGTCGCCGGCACCGGCAAGTTCATCTGTATCGGCCTCAACTATTCCGACCACGCCGCCGAAACCGGCGCCACCGTGCCGCCGGAGCCGATCATCTTCATGAAGGCAAGCTCGGCCATTGTCGGCCCGGACGATGACGTGCTGATCCCACGCGGCTCCGAGAAGACCGACTGGGAAGTCGAGCTCGCCGTGGTCATCGGCAAGACGGCAAAGTATGTCAGCGAGGCCGACGCGCTCGATTATGTCGCCGGCTATGCCGTTGCCCACGACGTCTCCGAGCGCGCCTTCCAGGCCGAGCGCCAGGGCCAGTGGACCAAGGGCAAGAGCTGCGACACGTTCGGCCCGACCGGCCCCTGGCTGGTGACCAAGGACGAAGTGGCCGATCCGCAGAACCTCAAAATGTGGCTGACCGTCAACGGCAAGACCATGCAGAACGGCTCGACCAAGACCATGGTCTACGGCGTCGCCTTCCTGGTCTCCTATCTCAGCCAGTTCATGTCGCTGCACCCCGGCGACATCATCTCCACCGGCACCCCGCCCGGCGTTGGCCTCGGCATGAAGCCGCCGGTGTTCTTGAAGGCCGGCGATGTGGTGGAACTGGGCATCGAGGGACTCGGCCAGCAGAAGCAGACGTTTAGGGCTGACGTGTAAACTGCGGAATTCCGTCGCTGCAGCCCTACGAAGTCCCCCTCATCCGGCCGCTTCGCGGCCACCTTCTCCCCAAGGGGAGAAGAGGCTGGCGCCAGCGCTCGTAATCTCCTCTCCCCTCGGGGAGAGGTCAGCCGAGCGAAGCGGAGGCTGGGTGAGGGGGAGTTGCTCCAGAACTACTTCAGCACCTTCCCATCCGCGCCAAACCGATAGGTCTTCGCCGGATCGGGCGTTGCGTAGAGCGTCGCACCAGGCTCCGCATCATACACCCCGAAAATCCGAACCGTAATCAGCCCGGCCTTCTCGCAGTCGAGATACAGATTGGTGTCGGCGCCGAGATGCTCTGCATGGACCACGGTCCCTTTCCAAGCGCCCGACTTCGGATCGACGGTCAGATGTTCCGGCCGCACGCCGATGGTCTTGGCGGTCTCGCCAAGCCGGGCGCCATCGATGAAATTCATCTTGGGCGAGCCGATGAAGCCGGCGACGAACTCGTTTGCCGGCGAATTGTAAAGTTCCATCGGACCGCCGATCTGCTCGATTTGACCGGCGTTGAGCACGACGATCTTGTCGGCCAGCGTCATCGCCTCGACCTGGTCGTGGGTGACGTAGATCATCGTTGCCTTCAGCCGCCGGTGCAGCTGCGCGATCTCCAGCCGCGTGTTGACGCGCAGTGCGGCATCAAGGTTCGACAGCGGCTCGTCGAACAGGAACAGTTTTGGCTCGCGCACCACGGCGCGGCCGATGGCGACGCGCTGGCGCTGCCCGCCGGAGAGTTCGGCCGGGCGCCGCTCCAGATAAGGCTCCAGCGACAGCATCGAGGAGGCGATGCCGATGCGGCGTTCGATCTCGGCCGCCGGCGTGCCGGCCTGCTTGAGGCCGAGGCCCATATTGTTCTTCACCGTCAGATGCGGATAGAGCGCATAGGTCTGGAACACCATGGCGATGCCGCGCTTGGCCGGCGGCGTGGCCGAGACATCGGCACCGTCGATGACGACCCGGCCCGAGGTCGAATCCTCGAGCCCGGCAATGACCCTGAGCAAGGTCGACTTGCCGCAGCCCGAAGGGCCAACGAAGACGACGAATTCGCCGTCCGTCACTTCGAGGTTGATGCCCTTCAGCACCTCGACCGGCCCGAAGGCCTTCTTCACATTCTCGATCTTCAGCGAGCCCACAATATTTGTTCCTAGCTCTAGAGTTTGACGGCACCGCCGCTGCGCACGCTCTCGTCGGCGGC
>NZ_JBFUGJ010000022.1:0-41434 GCF_056402975.1 Mesorhizobium sp. P3_A9
GCGCTGAGCGGCTGAAAAGCAGCGGGCGGGGGAGGCGGGTGCCTGATCGCGAAGCCAGGCGCCCGCCTGCCGACCTGCAAAACCTGATCGGAGACACGGAAACACGATGCAGCCTGACGAAACCCTGCTTCGCCTCGAGGCGGTCCAGAAGCGGTTCGGCGGGCTTGTCGTGCTGGACAATATCGACATCGCCGTCGGCGCCAATGAGCTGATCGGGCTGATTGGTCCGAATGGCGCCGGCAAGTCGACGCTGTTCAACCTCGTCACCGCGCTCTACACGCCGACGCAGGGGCGCATCCACTTCCGTGGCCAGGACATCACCGGCACGGCACCGCATCGCATCTGCCGGCTCGGCATTGCCCGCACCTTCCAATTGGTGCGCACGTTTCTCACCATGACCGCCTTCGAGAACATCATGGTCGGCGCCGTCTATGGCGGTGGCGGGCGTGTCAGGCATGCCGCGGCTGCCGCCGAGGAGGCGCTGGAACTGGTGGGGCTGACCGCCAAGCGCGATATCCGCACCGCGCATATGACGCTATCCGACCGGCGCCTCCTGGAGATCGCGCGGGCGGTGGCCTCCAGCCCCGCGCTGCTCCTGCTCGACGAGCCGATGGCCGGGCTGAACCCGACCGAGATCCAGCGCATGGTCGATGTCATCCGCCGGGTGCGCAGCGAGCGGGGCGTGTCGATCCTGTGGGTCGAGCACAAGGTCGACGCCATCATGAAAGTCTGCAGCCGGGTGATCGTGCTCGACCATGGCGAGAAGATCGCCGACGGCAGCCCGCGCGAAATCGTCGCCAACCGCAAAGTGATCGAGGCCTATCTTGGCGAACCGGCTGCTTGAAGTCACCAATCTCGAAGTCGCCTATGGCGATGTCGGCGCGCTGTGGGGCGTGTCGATCCATGTCGACCCCGGCAGCATCGTCGCCATCGTCGGCGCCAATGGCGCGGGCAAGACGACGCTTCTGAAGACCATCTCCGGCCTGCTCAAGCCGAAGCGCGGCGAGATTTTTCTCTCAGGCGTGCCGCTGGCCGGCAAGGCACCGGAGGAGATCGCCGGCATGGGCATCGCGCATGTGCCGGAAGGGCGCGGCCTGTTCCGGCAGATGACGGTACTGGAAAACCTCGAACTCGGCGCCTTCCAGCCCAAGGTGCGCAAGCGCTTCAAGCAGTCGCTGGAGAAGGCCTACACGCTGTTTCCGCGGCTGAAGGAGCGGGCAGGGCAGAAGGCCGGCTCGCTCTCCGGCGGCGAGCAGCAGATGCTGGCGATCGCACGCGCCACCATGTCGGACCCATCGCTGCTCATCCTCGACGAGCCATCGCTGGGCCTGAGCCCGATCGTGGTGCAGCAGATGTTCGCGCTGATCGAGACGCTGCACAAACAGGGCGTCACCATCCTGCTGGTCGAGCAGAACATCCACCAGGCGCTGAAAGTGGCCGATTACGGCTTCGTGCTGAAGACCGGCGAACTCGCCATGCAAGGCACGGGCTCCGAACTGATCGCCGATCCCGAAATCCAGAAGGCCTATATGGGCGTGTTGGAGGTGCAATGATGCAGGCCATTCCGCCTCCCGAAATCCTGCTGCAGCTGTCGCTCAACGGCGCGCTGGGCGGCGCCATGTATGGCGTCGCCGCCGTGGGCTTGAGCCTCATCTTCGGCACGATGCGGCTGATCTTCCTGGCGCAGGGCGCGATGATCATCCTCGCCGCCTATTTCGTGCGGGCGCTGTTCTATGGGCTGGGCATCGACCCGTTCCTGTCGCTGCTGATCGTCATTCCGGTCGGGCTCGTCGTCGGCTGGCTGATCTACCAGGGCCTGTTCCGCCGCGCCGCGGCCGCGGAGGACCGCAACATCTCGCTGCTGATTGCGGTCGGCCTGATGTTCCTGGTCCAGAATTTGATGACCGTGGTGTGGGGCGGCAACACCGCCGCAATCGTCACCTCCTACACGGCGAGCGGCATCGAGATTTTGGGCGTGCGCACCTCGTTCACGCGCTCGATGGGCTTTTTGATCGCGCTCGCCGGCACCGGGCTGGTGGTGCTGTTCCTGCGCAAAACGATTGTCGGCAAGGCGGTGCGCGCGGCCTCCGAGGACATGGAAGCGGCGACGCTGATGGGCATCAGCCCGCACCGGGTCAATGCGATTGCCTTCGCCATCGGTATCGCGCTGGCGGGAGCCGCCGGCGTCGCGGTGGCCACCACCTTCCCGTTCAACCCGTTCGCCGGGTTCATCTTCAGCCTCAAGGCGCTGGTGGCGCTGGCGCTGGGCGGCATCGGCAATGTCGCGGGCGCGCTGGCCGGCGGCATCCTGCTCGGCCTGATCGAGGCCTATGTGCAGTATTTCATCTCAGGCGGCTGGACCAACGCCATCGCCTACGGCGTGTTCCTGGCGGTGCTGATGTTCAAGCCGGAAGGCCTGTTCAGCCGGCCCTACAAGAAGGCTTGAGCGAAGATGTTGAAGCAAGCCTTGCCGAAACAAGCCTGGATGTGGATCGCAGCAATTGTTGTCGTGGCATTGGCGTTGCTGCCGCTGCTGCCCGGGGCGATCGACTCTTACACCTTCTCGTTCCTGTTCTTCGTCTTCATCTACGCTATCATGGCGCAGGGCTGGAACCTGGTCGCCGGCTTCGGCGGCCAGATCAGCCTCGGCAACCACGCCTTCTTCGGCCTCGGCGCCTACACCACCGCCATCCTGTGGACCAGCAATTATCTCTGGGGCTCGCTCTATGATGCGTATCCGCGCATCTACTATTTCGACCCGGTGACGATGGTGCTGGGCGGGCTGGTCGCGGCGCTCGCCGCCATCATCATCGGCCTGCCGCTGTTGTCCAAATTGCGCGGCGACTATTTCGCGCTCGGAACGCTCGGCTTCGGCGAGATCGTCAAGGTGATGTTCATCAATGGTGGCGACTTCACCGGCGGCGCCTTCGGCGTCGTCGCGCCCGCCGGCACCTTCGACACGCTGTTGCCGCACTATCTGGTCGGCCTCGGCCTGATGGTCGGCACGGCACTTGCCATCCACCTGTTGATGCGCTCGCGCTACGGGCTAGCGCTGATCGCGGTGCGCGACGACGAGATGGCGGCGTCGGCCAACGGCATCGATGTGCTCAAGGTCAAGGTCGCCGCCTTCGCCGGCAGCGCCTTCATCGCCGGCATCGCCGGCAGCCTCTACACCTACTACATCTTCCATGTCGGCCCGGACTCGGTGTTCGACCTCGACTGGATGCTGTTGCCGCTGATGATGACCGTGGTCGGCGGCACCGGCACGCTGCTCGGGCCGATCCTCGGTGCCTTCGTGATGTACGCGGTGTTCGACCTGGCGCGCATCGTGGTGCCGGATTACCACCCGGTGATCTCAGGACTGACGATCATCCTGGCGATGCTGTTCTTGCCGAAGGGGCTGATGCGGAGTTTTGGCGGCAGGGCAAGGACAGCTTGAGGGGTTTAGCGCATCGGCGGCGATCGCCGTCGCCAAAGGCGGATGACCGTTCAATTCCCTTGGCATTTTTAAGGGGGCTATCCCCATCCACCCTAGTTAACCAGATGGAGTGTCGTGAATTTTCCAGCGATTGTCTGGAACACATTCGGCAATTTGCTGGGATCGTTGACAGCGTAGTAGTCGGTCGAGTTCGTCGCGCATTTGCCGTAGAGTGTCCGGTTCGCAGCCGTGTCGGATTGCAGCGTGATGGTGTAGATTTGGACCTGCTGCGCCTTCAATTTATCGCAGACGTCAAGCGTCCATCGATCTACGGCGCGCGCCGCGTCCGTCTGGCTGCTCGTCCCGAACCGGCCGGATGCGAGGTAGCCATAGGACGTGTAATCCGACTTTTCCGGCTCGGCGCTCGCTCCATAGACGACATTCTCGCCATCAGTAAGCAGAACGACGATTTTGCTCGTATTCGGGGCCTTCCAGGGCGCGCCGTCGGTGTAGGGCGCGTCCGGTGAAAGCACCCGCATGCCCCAGGAGAGCCCTTCGGAGACATTGGTGCCAGATCCGTTCCATTCCTGCATCTGGGCGGCGGCCGTCCGCAACTTGTCCAAATCAGTGGTCAGCGGCACCACCGGAGTCGGGCAGGCTCGGTTGGGACCGACTGTCAGGGGAGCATATTTGTCGTTGATCTTCTTCGCCTTGGGGGTCTCGTATTTGGCGATCTTTTTATCTTTTCCCTTCGTGTCAGCGCCGTCCTGAACGTCATCGGAAAGATATGAGTTGTTGTAGACCTTGGCGTCGTTGCCGTAGCTCGCGGACGGGCCGGTTGCATCGCCGGGGTCGTCCGGAGCGAAATAGGGCACGAACAGGGTGTTACCGTCAGCCTGGTCCGGCGTTACGTCAGAAATAGCAGCGCTTCCCGGACGCGCCTCGACGCAGCCCTTCCAGCCCGTGCCTTTCCAACCGGCCCCCTGTGCCAGGTCCTTGAACAGGTCCATGTGATTGACGCGCTTGCCATCGGGCAGCAGGGGAAAATTGGCGCCGTTGTTCGGCGATTTGCCTTCCATGTCTATCCAGGAAGGGTCGAATTCATCGCCATTCACGTTA
Source organism: Mesorhizobium sp. P3_A9 (assembly GCF_056402975.1). Classification (NCBI taxonomy): domain Bacteria; kingdom Pseudomonadati; phylum Pseudomonadota; class Alphaproteobacteria; order Hyphomicrobiales; family Phyllobacteriaceae; genus Mesorhizobium; species Mesorhizobium sp. P3_A9. The sequence goes on from NZ_JBFUGJ010000022.1 coordinate 4,538, forward strand.
ACGGCGGTGACGAACGGCACAATCGCCGCGGTCACCTTGCGATCGGGTGACTTTGCTCCATCCAGATTATCGAGAAGTGCTTTGGTGGCGTCCCTGAGAGCCTTGATCTTGGCGCCGGCCATCGAGCCGGTGTTGTCCAGCACGAGCACGACTTCGAGGTTGTTCGTCGCCTCCACGCCGCCGGCATCCACTTCGATGTGCTGGTTATTGCCGAACAGGAAAGCAAAATTGAGGTTCACGTCCGCGGAAGCGACGGCCCTGGTCTTGACGTAGTTGAAGCCCTTGTCGACGGACAAGGTCACTTTCGCATTGGAGAGTTCAGGGTGATTTGCGACGTTGGCCTGAAAATAGCCGTCAAATGCCAGCCTGCGGTTCGCTTCGCCATCTGACAGGTGCGACGAGGACAGCGTCGCAGCGTCCAGAGAGTTCTGCAGGTTGACCTTTGCTCGCATGACTGTGGATACGTCCAGCGCGAAACCGACGGCCGCCAGGATTGCAGGCGCGGCCAACGCAAACAACAAGGCGAAATTGCCAGCTTCCGACCGCCAGAACCTATTGATGACCATGACCCGCCCCTCGACTGATACGGCATATGACGGAGTGGTGGTTTACGGGCGGTTGATTTGTTAGCACTCGCGCATAAGGCGAACGAACTTGGTAAACTAAGTTCTGAGGCGGCCCGGGGGCGCGCCTTTTCGACAAGGCTTTCAGGGTCGCTGAGACGACGGATGTATCGCCTAGGGCAGYCGTACTTCGCATTTTCGCATCATCCAGGGATCGCCATGGGCCACGAGCTTCCCCTGATCGACAAGGGCCACGATACGGGTCAGCAACATCAAGTCGCCGACCTGGATATACGGCTCCATATTGTGTCCCATGGTCTCGGCGACGACCCGTGCAACCTTGCGCCAGTCCTTGGTGGCCCGCTCTAGAAGGAGCGCATCGAAGACATCCTCAGGCGCCGAGACGAGGCCGGGATCGGTGACGATACGGAACGGCGCGTTTTCGGATTTCAACGTCCGCCAGCGCCGCGCGGCATCTTCTCGTTCCTGGCTCGTCATCGCGCGTTCCGTGCCGAGCAGCAAGGCGAGTTCCTCCTCGTTGATGAGCGAAACGGCCTGTCTGGGGCTCGACAATTCCGCCTTGCCGCCGGGCCGCGTCACCGGCATTTGCAACCCGGTGACGTCGATGATGTCGTAGGGGCGGTCGCCGAGGCGATCCACCAGGGCCAGGAAGAAAGCATGCTCGTGGGCGCTGTGGCGCCCGAACCAGACGACGAGGCGGTCGGGGGTCGACATGATTTGCCGCCAGAAATCGTCGAAATCGATGTCGTGCTCGTCATACATCGACGCCCACCAGCGCAGGCGCGTCGAGGAGTCTTCGGCATCAATTGGGCCGCAGCTGAGATTGTCGTGAAAAATGATGACGTCGTCGGTACGCCCGCTCGTGCGGATCGCCTGGCGAAGCGAATGACCCGCCGAATGGCCGGGCGCGATGTGCAGTATGCCGCTGCGCCATCTGAGCGTCCCGTCGGAGTTCAGATCCCTCGTGAAAGTGTCGGAAAACGTGACATGGACGACCATCCGCCCCTCCGCCAGCGCAAGCCGGTAGGCGGTGGTTTTGCCTGATAACCAATGGGCGGCGAAACGGACTTCATTATTCCCGAAGGTCAAGCCTCGGATTTCTGCGAGTTCGCCGCTGGACCCATCGATGGCGCAGACGACGAGGTGGCCATCGACACTCTTGATCTCGATCGTTGCGGTCTTGTGCCTCCCGGCAATCCAGCGACCAACAAAATCCTTCATCGGCCTCGATCCTCGCCACTGCTCATGCACGGATTAGCTCAGCGGCCTCCCAACGGCGCGCTTTAGATCGCCCACCCTCGCGGGCTACTCCGAAAAACTCACGCTCACKCCGCGCTGSCGAAAATAAGCCTGCATCAACTTGYGGCCCGAKCGGTTGYTCTKCGCCAACTTGGTCGGATCGAACACCGCCTGTTTTATCCCCTCGCGTGTCAGCGCCGCCTTGAGTGCCGCGATATGGGCGTCGAGGTCGGCATTGTCCGCACGGAGCGAGGCATAGATATTTTCGGTCGCCTCGGCCACGGTCAGTTCGTTCACAGCTGTCGTCCTTTGGTTGGTTGATTGGGCGGCGGCTTAGCATAGATTCGCGGCTCCGCGATACCGATGGGAGCGTCAGTGCGTAGCGCCCGGGTTTTCGAGCGGCAATTCATCCGGGTGGCATCCGCGTCTTGACGCGCTCACGCTATGGGCAGCGATGATTACGGTGCCGATGACGCCTATGGAGCTAAACCTTCGGTCAGTCGCTGCCAGATATATTCCGAAATCTTTGCAGCAGCGGTACCATCTCCATAAGGAGACGGCTTGTGTGCCATCGACGCATGGTAATCACTGTCCAACAGCAATCGCTCGAGATTTGACTTGAGGCCTTCGCCGGCCGACCCGACCAGCACGGCAGAACCGAGTTCCACGATCTCTTCCCGCTCGGTACGGTCGCGGGTAATCAGAATCGGCACTCCCAGAAATTGCGCCTCCTCTTGTATGCCTCCGCTGTCGGTTACGACGACGAAGGCGCGTCGCATCAGATTGATCATCTCTGCGTAGCCGAGAGGCGGCGTCAGGATAATTGCAGGGTTGCCGCTGAGTTCCCGTCTAACCACCGCGCTAACGGAAGGATTGGGATGCACAGGCAGCACGATGACGATGCCTGGAACTGCGTCGGCCACGGCTCTCACTGCTCGCAGCGCAGCGGTCATCGCGACTCCCTGACTCTCGCGGCGATGCGTGGTCATGACGACCAGCCGCGCATTCGGGGGTATGCCCAGGCTCTCGACAATTGCCGCATCAAAGGGGACCAGCCGGGCGGCATCGATAACTGTATTTCCCGTTACAAGTACCGCCGACCGATCAAGGCCTTGGTTCAGAAGAGCGGCGCGCGCCTTCTCGGTTGGCGCAAAATGAACGGTCGCCGCTATCGAGGCGGTTATTCGATGGAACTCTTCTGGAAACGGATGCTGGAGATCTCCGGTCCTGAGACCAGCTTCGATGTGACCGAACGGAATGCCTCGGTAAAAGGAACATATCGCTGCCGCGAGAACCGAGCTCGTATCGCCTTGGGCCAAGATAAAGTCTGGAGATTCGATTGCAAGGTAGGAATCCAGCTCAGCCAGCAACCGACCAAGCAGCGGCGCAAGTCCCTGGCCGGGGACCAAAGCACCCAGGCGCTGGTCAAGCTTTAGCCCAAACACCGCAAGCGCCTGGTCAAGAATCTCTTCGTGCTGGCCGGTTCCGACCAGCCTGATGGCATGCTGGGCGGAACAGAACCTCTGCCTCAACGAGATGACAACGGGTGCCATCTTGATCGCTTCGGGCCGTGTTCCGACGATGCACAAGATTTTCGTCATTCGCTCAGTCGCATTCGAAAACGTGCCGTTGCCGACGTCGGAAACTGGTCAGTTACTCTCATGCATCACGGTGGCGGTGGGGCGTCCAGTCACCCCATTTGCTTTCGAAATAGGCTTGGTTGCGTTGCCAGATTTCGGTGTATTCCTTTTGCGGGAGCTTGCTGAAGCTAGCCCTTCCAACATGGTGGACGAAGGCGTCTTCGACGCAGACTGTGCGCAAGCCCTTGTCATGCATGCGCCGTGAATAGTCGTCGTCCTCGAACAGCCCCAGCCCGAATGCTTCGTCGAGCGGTCCCACCGCCTCCATCACGTCACGCCGCAAAGCGACACAGAACATGGCCAGCATGGCAATGTCGAAGCTTTGGCCCGCATGACGGGCAGCGTTCTCGTCCGCGAACACCTCCATGCTCTCGGCATCGAGGTAGTCGACCGAGATTTTTGCTTCGTTGCCAACTTCGTTGGTGACGGGACCGACAAGGCCGACAGAGGGGTCGTCGAGGTGGCGGATGAGTGGGTCAAGCCAACCCTTCGGTACGAGCGTATCGTTGTTCAGGAGAACGAGAACATCGCCCGTCGCCATGCTCAGGCCTTGGTTGTTGGCCGCTGCGAAACCACGGTTCTCCTGGTTCAGCTCGATCCTAATTGGCAGCTCCAGGCGGGACAGGTAACGCAGGTAGGACTGCGTCCCATCCTCTGAGCCGTTGTCGATCACGATGATCTCGTAGTTCGGGTGGGTGGTGTTGCGTATCAGGCTGTCTATACAGGCCGTCGTGAGATCAAGGTTGTTGTACGTAACCACGATGATCGAGACGGTGGGGAAGCCCTCACGGAGGGCCGCAAGCGTCACGTCGACGCGCGCTGCCCAGTCGTTCGCCTTCGCCAGTTCCCGCCGGCGACGGGAGATCGTCGGGTCGCTCTGGGCGAGAGCGGTCACTATAGCCTGCACGGTCTCGTCGGGGGTGGACGCGAAGGAGAGATAGTCCTTGTAGACTTGAAGTTCCGCAGTCGGCGTCGCGATTACAGGCTTTCCGGCGCTCATGTACTCGTAGAACTTCACCGGGTCGACCGCATGTGTGACGTTGTAGATCCGGAATGGGATCAGGCAGACGTCGAACCAGTAGAGAAACTGCGGCATCTCGCTATACGGACGAAGTCCAAGGAGGTGCACGTTTGGCAAGCTGTCGAGACCGGCGAGATCGGTGGAGAAATCGTCGCCGATCATCACGAAGGACCAATCGGGGCGCCGACGCGCGACGGCAGCGATCAGCTTGAAATCGAGCCATTCGGCCAGCGCGCCGTAGTAGCCGACGATGGGACCCCGCATGCTGGCCAAGAGATCGTTCGGGCGGCACTGCTCCTGGAAGAACGCGTAATCCACGCCATTGCGAACGAGGACGCAACGGCGCGCTCTGGGTTGCCATTTCTCCAGGAGCAGGGCGGCTGTAACGGTCACGAGGTCGGCTTCGCGGACGAGCGTCTCCTCGTCATCGAGTAGGTCTTTGCCCATGTTCGGGAAATTATCCCACTCGTCCATGCAATCGTACTGCACGTGCCAGCCGCGTGACGTCCGCAGTCCGAGTGCCAGCGGTGTCCAATAGGTGAGGTGCACGACAGAGATCGCCGTCTTGATCCTGAGATCGCGCGCGAGCGCGGACATCGCCTCCCCGAAGGCAGCCTGGTTCTCCCTGCTCATCGACGTGCTGTAGAAAGCCTGGACGCCGTGGGCTCGTATCGATACCTCGAAGACGCCGCGCTTGACCTCCACGATGTCGTAGCTCCGACCCGGCGGAGGCGTGCGCGAGGGAACGATGTAGAACACGCGGTAGCCACGGGCGGCGAGGTTCGACATGAGTTGCTGCGGACGCTGGTAGCGCGCCGACCAATCGATGTTGGCGAAGCATACTATGTCCATGAGCCCGGCCGCGGCCTGTTCTGGCGGCCCGCTGGGCGTACCGGCTTTGGCGACGCGTGGAGCCGCTGCGGGACGCGGTTGGGCTCCCGTACGACTTATGAGGGTCAGCATCGGCGAAGAATTCGCCCGGGCCACGATCTTGAAGCGCAGACGGCGCGGAATGAGGGCCTTTCCGATCCCGTTGAGCCACGGCCATYGCCGCCGAATCAAGAGAATCAGGTCGGCCAGAAGGATGCGAAAACTTGTACGTCGCCGCTCGTATTCGCCCGCCAAGACATGGATCTCGCCCCGCAGCCAGGCAATGCCGTCGTCGCGCGCCTGGACGAGGCTGCGCAGCGTCTCGATCTCCTTGTCCTTGGCGCGGAGGAGCGCGGAATTAGCCGGCCCCTCGAGCCGTGCCGCCACTGGCGAAGGACGCTGGGCAGGCCGCCCCTCAACGCTGGCGGCCCCCACAAGCTCGGCTACTCTGGATCGCTCGACATTCGCCGCATGGCGCTCAGCCGATAGTGCGTCGCTTAGCCGTGCAACCTCGCCGGCGAGCGTAACGCGCATCCGCTCGGCATCCTCCGACACTTCAGCGATACGGCGCTTCGCCGCAGCGTGTGTCACTTCTGCTTCCGAGCGTTCGATCCTGGCGCTGCTGAGTTCGGCCGCCAGCCTGGCGACCTCGGTGCTCCATCGCGAGCGTTCGTCGATGAAGCTCCTGGCTCGCGCCTCGTCCTCCGTCTCGAGCCGCCGAAGCGTGAGCGCAGCATCAGCCGGCTTGGCAGTTCGAGCGCTGGACATGTCATGGTCGACCACGAGGTCGGCAAGGCGGAGCCCTCGTTCTGCAAGACCTTGCGGCCGAGCGTAGACGAGCAGGATTTGCTCGCCCGCCCAGTATGTTGGCTCGCTGACCCGGGTGTCGATCACCTTCGATGCGGCGAGCACCAGCTCGCCGCCCGCAAGCGTCGCCACGATGTTCGATGGCTCGAACGTCGCCTCGTGCTCGGCTAGCCGCAAATATTCCCGGAAAGGAACAAGGATCACCAAGGCCTTGGTCGCCATTCCGCCGAGCCGCTCGAGCACCGCCACGGGATCGTCGAAATGCTCGAGCGTGTTCGACGACACGACCACATCGAAACGCTCGTCGAAGGGCTCGTGCAAAAGGTCGGCGTGCAGGAAAGTCGGCTTGCGGAATGTCGCACGCGCGGAGGCGATCGCCGGCTCGGCGAAATCGATGCCGGTGACCGGACCGGGGAAGATTTGGGCCAGGACGTCGGTGCCGTCGCCCAACGCGCAGCCCCAATCACACAGCGTCCAGCGCTCATCGCGCAGCGCGCGGGTCAGCCATTCCGGCAGGTTGTCGACAATGACCCGGCCGAAGAAGACCGATTGCTCCCGACCGTGGTTTGTGACCCAGTCGGTCTCGAAGCGCCGTGACCAATAAGCCTCGCTGTTCACGAGGGCTGTGGGCTCTTGTTCTGCCTCGCCACTGGGCAACATCAGGACGTGCCGCCAGGTTGGACGGCACCGGTCTCGTCCACCATGAGCACGCAGGGCATATCGCTCTGGTGCGGTGCCGGCTGAACGGCAAGGGCTGTTTCTGCAGACGGGTCGAGCGCGGGCATGATGACACTGGCACCTGTTTGGACGCTGGCCGCTACAAGTATTCCTCAATGGCGAAGATGCGCTGAGGTGTCAACTGAACAAAGATTGCAAGTGGAACCATGCTATGTTGATTGGGTAGTAGGCAGATCAACCTCGGAGTTGGTCCAGACCTTTTGAAACGGTTTCGAGACCGCATGGAGAAGTCCAAGTATGTCGGTTGTGGTAGAGATGACCAACCAGGACAAAGCCCGTGTCGCGGAACGCTGGTCCGAGATCGGCAGCGGATCATACGAATTCTCGGCAAACGTCTATTGGCTCGCAGTTCCGACCGTTATGACCCGTCACCAGCGCCGAGCTGCGGCGGGCGGGAATTATGCATCGTGGGTGGAGTATTGCCTCGGCTCCTTCATTCCGCGGGGCGATAAGCGCAGAATGCTCAGCGTTGGCTGCGGCGACGGCGACCTCGAGCGGCACCTCATGCGGATCGATACGAGTACGACGTGCGACGCGTTCGATATAGCGCCTGCCGCGATTGACCGCGCGATCGCGGCAGCCGCCGCAGAAGGGTTCGGTGGCATCCGCTATCGCTGTGCAGATATCGAGACGCTGCAGCTAGAGGAGGGCGTCTACGACGCGGCCTGGTTCAACGGATCCCTGCACCACATCCAGGCCCTCGAGCGCGTGCTGGATCGTGTCCGCTACAGCCTCAAGCCTGGCGGTCTCCTGTTCGTCAACGAGTATGTCGGCGCTAACCATTTCAACTTTCCGCCCGTCCAGCGGGAGGCGATCCTGCACGCCTTCCATCTGATCCCACAGCGTCATCGACTGAGCTTCATTCCGGCAACTTTTGGCCAGGTTGCCACCCAAGCCCCTATCCCTGACCCGGAAGAGGTTCGGCGCGCAGATCCGTCGGAAGCCATTCGGTCGCAGGACATCGTTGCCGTTATCGCGAGCATGTTCGATGTCGTTGCGATGAATGCTTGTGGGGGCACCATAATGCAGTTCCTGCTGAGTGGCATCGCCGGCAACTTCCGTGAAGAGAATCCGTCTTCCATGCTGGTTCTCGACATGCTGCTTAAGATCGAGGACACACTTATTGATACTGGGGCGCTCGGAAGCGATTTCGTGGTGATAGCGGCCAGGAAGGGGAGCTAGCCTGTTTCCGTCTCTGGACAGAAACGGTCCGCTTCGCCCCTTGGCGTCGGCGAGCATCCAGCCCATCGTCGACGTTGCCGTCGCGTCACGGACCGCGGTCGCATCTCGATCCCAAACGCCCCCTGACTCCTTTCCAGGCCCTCAAACGTCTTAGCTTCAGTGAAGCAATGGAGCAGGGTCAAATGAGCCTCAAGGACAAGAAAATCGTTGTCACCGGCGGCAGCCGGGGGCTAGGCCTCGGATTGGTCGAAGCGCTGGTCGAGCAGGGCGCCAGCGTCACGGTCGTTGCGCGTGGCGCCGAGGCGCTGGAGGCGGTTGAGGCGCGGCTTGGGGTCGCCACCATCTCAGCCGACGTCACGGACGAAGATGCGGCCTATCGCATCCTCGGCGAGATCAGCCCCGACATAGTGGTTCTGAATGCTGGTGCGACGCCTCGGATGGGGCGGCTGGATCAGCTGAAGTGGGCGGATTTTTCCATTGCCTGGGAAACAGACGTCAAGGCCGGGTTCTATTGGCTGCAGGCGGCGCTGAACCTGCCGCTGAAGCCTGGCAGCCGAGTGCTGGTTGGGTCGAGCGGTGCCGCCGTCACCGGATCGCAGATGTCGGGCGGCTATGGCGGCTCCAAGCGCATGCTCTGGTTCATGGCCAAATACGCCAATGGCGTCGCGCAGGAGAAGGGACTCGGCATCCGCTTTCAGGCGATCCTGCCCAGACAGATGATCCTGGGAACAGGAACCGGTGATGTTGCGGCCGGCGCCTATGCCGGTTCTATTGGCATCACGCCGGAGCAATTCATCACCCGCTTCGGCGCGCCGATGCCGCCCCGGGCGTTCGGCGACAGGGTGGTTTGCGTGCTCGAAGACCCGCAATATGCGGAGGGAGTCGTCTTCGGTCTCAACGGCGATGACGGCGTAACGATCATGGAGGGTAAGGCGGCTTGAGCGACGGAAAGCCTGAAGTGGACCGCGACCGACAGGAGGGGCTGCTTGCCTTGGCCGCGGCGCTGCGTCCGGAATTGCACCGCTATTGCGCGCGACTGATGGGATCGGTCATCGACGGCGAGGATGTGGTGCAAGACACGTTCGCGCGGGCCTTCGTCGCGCTGGACGAGTTGTGCGAGGTGCCGCAGCTCAGGCCCTGGCTGTTCCGCATCGCCCACAATCGTTCGCTGGACCTCTTACGCAGTCGCGCGATCCGCGTCGCCGAGCCGATCGAGGCTGCGCTTGAAATTGCCGACGACGGCAAAGCCGATCCGGTGGAGGTACTGATGCGCAGGCAAGCGATGGAAACCGCTGTGTCGCGCTTCGCGGAACTTCCGGTCAACCAACGCAGCGTAATCATCCTGAAAGATGTGCTCGACGAGCCGCTGGCCGAGATCGCCACTTTGCTAGGCATTTCGGTCGACGCGGTGAAGGCGCATCTGGCGCGTGGCCGCGCCCGGCTACGGGAGATCAACGCTCGGGCCGACCCGCTTCCCGATGCGCGCATCGCGTCGGCCGCGGTGGTCCGCTACATCAGCCTGTTCAACCAGCGCGACTGGGATGGCCTGCGCGCGCTGCTTGCCGATGAGGTAAGACTTCAGCAGTCCATGCATCCGCCGCGCTCGGGTGCCGCCGACGTTGGCACGTTCTTCGCGATCTATGCCAAGAGCGAGGGCCTGTGGCTCAAACCGGCCTGGGTCGAGGGCCGCGAGGTGATCGCGGTGTTCGAACACCGGGCGGCCGCGAAGCCAATTCATTTCATGTGGCTGGAATGGCGGGACGGGCGGATCAGCTTCATCCGTGACTATCGCTATGTCGGCTATGTCGCCGACGATGCCGGGTTGGTGCTGGCAAGGGATATCAAGGGGATGGCCGGTTCCTGAACCGGCTATCCAATCGTTGTCCGCCCACTGCGATCGGCTGCAACACTTGACGCAGGCCGCTCGCCGGAAGTCCGCGCCGCTCGCCTACCCCCGCTTCTCAATCACCGCATACAGCACGTTGCGGTTCTCGCCAAAGTACACCTGCGCCTCGACGGTGTTGCGGTCGACGCTGGCGTTGACGATGTTCCACATGTCGACTTCCGAGCGCAGCAGCAGCACCCAGTCCATGAACGTTTCCCGGTAGCCGGCGTCGGGGGTGCCTTCGGCGTAGTTGGCGAACAGGAATTTGCCGTTCGGCTTCAGCATCTGCAGGCAGGTCTTGGTCAGTTTCACGGCGACGTTGTGCTGGAGGTAGTCGTAGAGGCCGGAGGCGTAGATGAGGTCGAACTTGCCGAGCTTGTGGCCTCTGGTCAGCACGGTCCGCACCGAGCCGTCGATGGCTTCGACCGCGGTGCCCTGGAAGTCGCGTGCGATCAGCCCGACGCTCTGCGGGTCCTGGTCGAGTGCTACCCAGCGCTTGAGGCCGCCCTCGGCCAGCGCGACGGAGCGATTGGCTTCGCGCAGATGGCCGGCGGCGATCGCCAGCACCTCGGTTTCCGGTCCGTTTTTGGCGGCGGTCTCATCGACATAGCGGGTCAGGAGATCGCGCCGTTCGCGAGCCGCGACGCATGACGGAACGTTCTGGGTGTGGCTGTAAAGCGCTTTGCCGATCTCCGAGGCGCTCGCCACGCTCTCGGCGACGTGCGGGTCGCAATAGATGAAGTCGAGCAGCTGCGCGTCGCCGGAATAGCCCCTGGGCTTGGTGAAGGACCAGTGCGTCAGCGGATCCTGAAGAAAGTAGTTCAGGATCGGATGGTTCTGCGCCACCGGGATCAAGGCCTGCCAGACGTCGGGATGCACCTTGGCCCGCAGCGCACTGAGCAGCGACAGCAGGCGGCGAACGATCTCGGCGGGAAATTTCTGCTGCTCGACCTGCTGCTGTGTCGCATGCAGGATGAGGGCCAGCTCGGCGCGGGCGGTCTCGAACGCTTCACCATGATGTTCAAGCGTGCCTTTACGCAGACTGCCGGCGATCATCTCTGCGGTGATCAGGCTTTGGCCATCGAACACTGTTTGCACGCCAGGACTCCTTGGTTAACAGTCGGTTAACTTATTGCGTAGAATACCGCATTTGCCAACGCGCCTCGGGGGCATTTTATTGTTATGATTAATTTCTCGCTAACCATCTCAATTTATTAGCGATCTTGCAGATAAGATTCTGGGTTCGAGTTAACGCAAACTTGTCTGGCGCCGTCGCATTTTACCGCGTGGCAATCGTGTCTCGTCCCAAGGAGTCGTCCTGCGTGGGGGCAGAAGCTGGAAAAGAGTTCGGAGCGCAAAATCCCCCATCGCGGGGATTTGTGAGCGAACGCGCATCATCCAGACTGGCCGATACGGTGGATGTCGAACCGTATGATCCGCGCCAGGAGCTTGGGGCGGCGGAACTGCGCATCCTTTACCGCCGGGAAGCCCAGGCGAAGCGAAGGAAAGACGCCAGGCCCGGGCTGTGGATCGCCGTCGTCATCTATGTGCTGTTTTCGGTGTCGGACCTGATGCTGATACCTGACGTGGCGGCCTATACGATCACGGCGCGCTTCGGGGTCGGACTRACGGCGCTGCTGGTCCTGGAAGCACAGCTTCGCCGGGGAGCCGCCACCGATTGGCTCGACGTGACCTGCGCCGCGGCCATCATCTTTGGCTATATCGGCTGGTTGTGCCCGGCATTCCTGGGTGAAAACWAGGAAAGCGTCGCCTACTATATGGTCTTCGGCACCATTTTCATGATGAGTGCCAACCTGTTCTTCACGTTCAGCTTCAAGGTCTCGATCATAACGTCGACAATCATTTTGTGCATCCTGTACGTGGTGAACTACTTCGTGCCGGCGTCGCTGACGTACAAAATGGTGTTCGGGACGTTCTACGTTTCATGCTTCACCTTCACCTCCTATGTGAACTGGAAGCTGAACGAAGAGCGCTACAACGTCTTCCTGAACGCGCTGGAAGCCAAGATCCAGCACAAGGAGGCCACCGAGCGCGGCAAGGCTTTGCTCAGGCTGTCGCGGACGGATCCGCTTACGGGCCTGGAGAACCGGCGCGCCATCGACGAGAAGCTGCGCGATTACTGGAACGACTGGCAAAAGCTTGGCAGCAAGTTCGCGGCGATCCTCATCGATGTCGACTTCTTCAAGAAATTCAACGACTGCTACGGCCACCAGGAAGGCGACCGCTGCCTGATCCATGTCGCCAATGCGCTCAGCGATCTGATCAAGAACTACAATGGCTCGATCGGGCGCTACGGCGGCGAAGAGTTCATCGTGCTCGCCCGGATGGACAAGAAGGACCAGGTCACTGAGCTGGCGGAAGCCATCTGCCGCACGGTGGAGAACCTGGGGATCACCCATGAGCTCAGGCGCGACGGGGTCTCGATCGTGACGGCGAGCGTCGGCGCCGCGTTCACCAGGACGCAGGCCGGCGCCAAGCTGGAGAAGATCATCCACGAGGCCGATCGTGCGCTCTATCTGGCCAAGGCCAGCGGCCGCAATTGTGTGCGGCTGTTCGACCCGACCGATCCGCAGAGCAGCGACGAGAGCGAGAACCTTGCGGCGCTGCTGAAGATCGCGATCGCCCAGAATCTCGTTTCACTGGTCTACCAGCCCATCCAGGATGTCGTGTCGGGGCGTGTCGAGGCGGTGGAGGCGCTGATGCGTCTCAAGATGCTGGACGGAACCCTGGTTCCGCCGAGCCTGTTCATTCCCGTCGCGGAACGCACCGGGGCGATCCTGGAGCTGGGGCGCTGGGCAATACGGACGGTCTGCGCCGAACTGCTGGCGGACGATCACGTGCGTGTCGTCAGCGTCAACGTCTCGCCGATCCAGCTCAAGACGCCAGGCTTCGCCGCATCCGTTGCGACCATCCTGGGCGAGACCGGCGTGACCGGCAACAGGCTGGCCTTCGAGATCACCGAAGGTCTCGAGATGGAGATGCACTCGGACATCCTGCGTTGCATCAGCGACCTGAAGCTGCTCGGCATCAAGATCTGGCTCGATGATTTCGGCACCGGCTTTGCCGGCCTTTCGTGGCTGCGGCTGATCGATTTCGATACGGTCAAGATCGACCGCTCGTTCCTGCACGATTGCGGCACGCCGAAGGGCATGGCGATGCTGCAGGACATCATCGCGCTGGTGCGCAATCGCGGCCACCAGATCCTGGTCGAAGGCGTGGAGACCGACGAGCAGATCGCGCTCATGCGCGAGTTCGGCATCGACAGGATCCAGGGTTTTCGCGTCGGCCGTCCGGTTCCCGCCGCGAACTACCAGGCCAAGCGGACCGTCCACAAACGCCCGTACCTCAAATCCGCATAACCGCGCGCGACCAAATTCACCCCAGCAGATTGCGCGCCGTGCGCATGAAAATCTTCGAGCCGATCGGGATCAGGTCGTCGGGAAAATCATAGTCCGGATTGTGCAGGGAAGGGTACCGTTCGCCGGCGCCGAGGAAAAACATCGCCGACTTCGCACTGTGGCCGAACAGGCCGAAATCTTCCGAGGCGCGCATCGGCAGGGCTTCTTGCCCATGCACGACGCCTTCTTCGTCGAGGGCGCGTTGCAGGTGCTCGACCGCGTCCGGGGCGTTGACGCTGGCGACGAAGATCTCGTGATAATCCCAGCGGGCGGCGAGGCGATGCCGGGCAGCGATCTCCTTGACCAGCGCTTCGGCGGCGGCGCACAGATCGGCCATGCGCTCGTCGCGGCGGGTGCGCAGCGTCGCCCAGACCTGCGCATGCGCTGGCGCGATGCCGAACACGGCTTCGCCCATTTCGGCATGGGTGACGGTGACCATGGAGAAATCGTCGTCGGCGAAGGTGGCGCGGCCGAGCGCGGGCAGCGCCGGCATCAGCTCTGAGATCGCCGGCATGGGCGAGATTCCGGTCTCGGGCATGGAGGAATGCGCGGTCTTGCCCTCCAGCACGATGCGCATGCCGCGCGAGGCGCAATTGACCACGCCGGGCTTGAGCCTGACCTCGCCGAACGGCACGCCGGGCAGATTGTGCAGCGAGAAGGCGAAGTCGGGCGCGATCTCGCCGTAGCGCGGATCGGCAACGACGCCGGCCGCGCCATTGCCGGTCTCTTCCGCCGGCTGGAACATCAGCACGACACGGCCGCTGGCCGGCCGCTGGCGCCCGAGCTGGCGGCCAAGGGATGCCAGGATCGCGGTGTGCCCGTCATGGCCGCACATATGCGACTTGCCCGCCACTTGCGAAGCATGCGGCACGCCTGACAGCTCCTCGATCGGCAGCGCGTCGAGTTCGGAGCGGAACAGCACGGTCGGTCCGGCCTTGCCGCTGTCGTAGACCGCCGCCACGCCATGCCCGCCGAGACCGGTCAGCACCTTGTCCGGGCTGGTGTCGGCGAGGAAGGAGACGACCTCGTTCGCCGTGTTCTCCTCCTCATTGGAGATTTCCGGCTGCCGGTGCAGCTTGCGCCGCCACTCGGTGATCTCGATGATATCCCGGTTGGTCAGGGTCATGTTTTTGCCTCCGCTGCGTTCTTCGTGACATGCCGGTCGCAAGGCGAGGACAATCGCATAGGGCGCTCCCCCTCTCCGTCTCGGCTTCGCCGAGCCACCTCTCCCCCACTTTTGTGGGGGCGAGGAGCCCAAGCCTCCCAAAGCCGCGACTTCGGAGATTGGCGTTTCCTCGCCCCCATGTAATGGGGGAGAGGTGGCCGCGAAGCGGACGGAGAGGGGGCCGGCGCTGCCATATGCGATTGCACTGCCCTTTGGCCGGAGAGGTTTCACGCGTAAGATGGCGCGTCAAGGCCCTTGGTTATCGCCGCACGGAGCCGTTGGCGCCGCCGAAGAGGATGTCATCGGCGGCGGCGCTGCACTCATCGATCTATTGGTTGATCTCGGGCTCGACCAGCTTTGCGAGGTTTCTCAGCGATTCCTGCCAGCCGAGATAGCAGGCCTCGACCGGGATGACGTCGGGGATGCCGGCCTGGGTGATGTCGATTTCGGTGCCGACCGAGACCTTTTTCAGGATCACGGTCACCTGGATCTCGCCGGGCAAATTGGGGTCGTCGAACCTGTCGGTGTAGCGCAGGCGCTCGCCGGGAACGAGTTCGAGATACTCGCCGCCGAAGGCATGGCTGCCGCCGGTGGTGAAGTTGCGGAACGACATCTTGAACGTGCCGCCGACCTTGGCCTCGAGGTGATCGACCGTGCAGGTGAAACCATTCGGCGGCAGCCACTTGGCCAGCGCGTCGGCTTCGGTGAAGGCGCGATAGACCTTTTCCGGGCTGGTGGTGAGAACGCGGTGCAAACGTACGGTACCGGGCATATGCTGTCCTTTCATGATGTCTGTTCGATGCCCCAAGGACGAACGGGGCCTGACCCGTCCGACATAGGGTCTCAAATTTTTTTGAGAACCCGGCCGCAGGCCTGTCCGACTGTGCTGCCCCTTGGCGTACGGCAATTCAGGCCGATTTGGGACTCGATTTTCCGCGGCTGGCCCAATCGTCGCAAATGCGGAACCGGATAGCCATTATGAGGCGATTGTTTATAACGGTCGCTCAGATTGCCATATCCAAGGGGAGACGATGCGCTACATACGTCCGCTTTCAATCGAAGATGCCGTTGGCCAATTGGCCGGATCGGCTGGCATAGCAGCCATTCTGGCCGGAGGCAGTGACCTGCTGGTGAGGATGAAGGGCGGTTTTGTCGAACCCGACCTGATCATCGACATCAAGTCGATCGCTGGTCTGAGCGAAATCCGCGAAACAGCCGAAGGCTTCAGCATCGGTGCCACTGTCCCCTGCGCCGTGCTGGGCGAGAATGCTGCACTGAAGAAGGCATGGCCTGGCGTCGTCGAGGCAGCCAAGCTGATCGGCTCGAAGCAGGTGCAGGGCCGTTGTACGATAACCGGGAACCTGTGCAATGCCTCGCCGGCGGCGGACAGCGTGCCGGCTTTGGTCGCGGCTGGCGCCAGGGCGGTGATTGCCGGACCCTCGGGCAAGCGCACCATCGCCGTCGAGGCCGTGCCGATCGCGCCGGGCAAGACCTCGCTCGTCAAGGGCGAGATCATCGAGGCGATCCTGCTCGACAAACGCTCCCCGCATTCGGGCGATGCCTATCTCAGGTTCATTCCGCGCACCGAGATGGACATCGCCGTGGTCAGCGCCGGCGTCAACCTGACGATCGATGGCGCTGGTGTCGTCACGGCCGCCCGCGTGGCGCTGGGCGCGGCGGCACCGACCGTGCTGCTGGTGGAAGAGGCCGCCGAGGCACTTATCGGCAGGAAACTCGATGAAGCCGCCCTCGAGCGGCTGGCAAAAATCTGCGCCGGGGCCTGTCGCCCCATCGACGACAAGCGCGGTACCATCGATTTCAGACGCAAGGTTGCGGGTGTGCTGGCCAAGAGAGCCGCAACAACCGCCTACGCACGTGCAGGAGGCAAATGATGGCTGGTATAGCAGTCTCGACGACAATCAACGGCGACATAACAGAATACCTCTGCCAGCCTGACGAGACGCTGCTCGACGTGCTTCGCGACCGGCTCGGGCTGACCGGCGCCAAGGAAGGCTGCGGCACCGGCGATTGCGGCGCCTGCTCGATCATCCTCGACGACCGGCTGGTCTGCTCGTGCCTGGTGCTCGGCGCCGAGGCCGAAGGCCGGCGCATCGAGACCGTCGAAGGCATGGCGCAGGGCGACCAGCTGCACACGCTGCAGCAGAAATTCCTCGAGCATGCGGCGCTGCAATGCGGCATCTGCACGCCGGGTTTCTTAATCGCGGCCAAGGACTTGCTGGCGAAAAACCCCGACCCGACCGAGGAGGAAATCCGCTTCGGCCTGGCCGGCAACCTCTGCCGCTGCACCGGCTATGACAAGATCGTGCGCGCCGTCCAGGACGCCGCTATCGTGATGAAGGGAGCCTAAAGATGAATTTCGATCCGCGTTTTTCCGGGCGTAAATTCACATCCGTCGGCACACGCCCCATCCGCCCCGACGGCGTCGACAAGGTGACGGGCCGCGCCCGCTATGGCGCCGACTTCAACATGGCCGGCCAGCTGGTCGGCCGCGTGCTGCGCAGCCCGCATGCGCACGCCGTCATCCGCAAGATCGACACCTCGAAGGCGGAAAAGCTTCCCGGCGTGAAGGCGGTGATCACCGCGGCCGACCTGCCTGACCTGACCGATGGCGATGCCGCCATGTACGACATCCTCGACAATTGCATGGCGCGCACCAAGGCGCTCTATGACGGCCATGCGGTGGCCGCGGTCGCCGCCGTCGATGCCCGCACGGCGCGGCAAGCGCTGAAGCTGATCGAGGTCGACTACGAGATCCTGCCGCATGTCACCGATGTCGACCTGGCGATGGAGCACCACGCACCGCTGATCAACGACACCATCTTCACCGAGGGCCTCGAGGAAAAGCCGGTAAAACCCTCCAACGTCACCAAGCGCAGCCAGTTTGGCCATGGCGATGTCCATCAGGGCTTTGGCCACGCCGACTTCATCGTCGAGCGCTCCTTCAAGACCGAGCAGACGCATCAGGGCTATATCGAGCCGCATGCCTGCGTGGCGAGCGTCTCGTCCGACGGCACCGCCGACCTCTGGGTCTGCACGCAGGGCCATTTTGTCTACCGCCAGCATTGCGCCCAGCTGCTCGGCATGGAAGCCTCGAAGCTGCGCGTCACCTCGTCGGAGATCGGCGGCGGTTTCGGCGGCAAGACTCATGTCTGGGCCGAGCCGGTGGCGCTTGCCCTGTCGCGCAAGGCCGGACGCCCGGTGAAGCTGGTGATGACCCGCGACGAGGTGTTCCGCGCCTCGGGTCCGACCAGCGCCACTTCGATCGACGTCAAGATCGGCGCCCGCAAGGATGGCACCATCACCGCGGCGCAAGCGACGCTGCGCTACAGCGCCGGCCCCTATGCCGGCTCCTGGGCCGAGATCGGCGCCATGACGGCGTTTGCCTGCTACAAGCTCGATAACGTCGAGACGGTCGGCTACGAAGTGCTGGTCAACCGGCCGAAGACGGCGGCCTATCGCGCGCCCTCGGCACCGATGGCGGCGTTCGCGGTGGAAAGTGCCGTCGACGAGCTCGCCAAGGAGATCGGCATGGATCCGGTCGACTTCCGCATCAAGAACGCCGCGCAGGAAGGCACACGSTCGTCCTACGGCCCGGTCTATGGCCCAATCGGCATCGGCCCGACGCTGGAGGCGGTGAAGAACCATCCGCACATGAAGGCGCCGCTCGGAAAGAACCAGGGCAGGGGCATGGCCTGCGGCTTCTGGTTCAATTTCGGCGGCCAGACCTGCGTGGACCTCAACATCGGCATGGACGGCTCGGTATCGCTCGCCGTCGGCACGGTGGACGTGGGCGGTTCCCGCGCGTCGCTGTCGCTGGTGGCGGCGGAGGAGCTCGGCATCGACTATGCCCAGCTCAAGGCGGTCGTCGCCGACACGTCTTCCCTCGGCTACAACGACATGACCGACGGCAGCCGCGGCACCTTCTCGTCCTCCATGGCGACTATCTCGGCCGCCCGCAACGCGATCAAGATCCTGCGCGAGCGCGCCGCGCAGATGTGGGATATTGCCGTCGACGACGTCGTCTGGGAACAGGGCCACGCGGTCGCCAAGGGCGAGAAGCACGGCAATCTCGGCAAGCTGTCGCTGAAGGAGATCGCGCTGCAATCCGGCAAGACCGGCGGGCCGATCGCTGGCCATAGCGAGCTCGTCGCCGACGGTGCCGGCGTCTCCTTCGCCACCCATATCTGCGACATCGAGGTCGACCCCGAGACCGGCTCGACCCGGGTGATCCGCTACACGGTGGTGCAGGATGCCGGCAAGGCGGTGCACCCGACCTATGTCGAGGGCCAGTACCAGGGCGGTGCCGCGCAAGGCATCGGCTGGGCGCTCAACGAGGAGTATATTTACGGCAAGGACGGCCGGCTGCAGAACGCCGGCTTCCTCGACTACCGCATCCCGGTCTGCTCCGACCTGCCGATGATCGACACGCAGATCCTSGARATCCCCAACCCCAACCACCCCTATGGCGTGCGCGGCGTCGGCGAAACCTCGATCGTGCCGCCGCTGGCGGCGATCGCCAACGCGGTGTCGAACGCGGCCGGCGTGCGCATGACCCACATCCCGATGTCGCCGCCACGCATTCTGGCGGCCATCGAGGCGGAACGGGGCTAGGGCAGGGAGAGCTCGGGCCAGTGGTCGAAGTCACCCTTTGGGGCGCGCTCGGCCAGCTTGCCGGCGGCAAGAGCAAGGTCGAGGTCGAGGCCAAGGACATCAGGGAACTGTTCAGGAAACTGGCTGAACAGTATCCCGGCTTCGAGCCGTGGATTGATCGCGGGATCGCGGTGGCGATCGATGGGGTGATTTATCGGGATACGTGGAGCAAGGAGCTGCCGGCGGGGGCGGAGATTTTTTTGCTGCCGCGGCTGGCGGGGGGGTAGGTGGATAAGTGGCTCGCTGGCCTCGCTTCGCATCGAACGTCTTGGTATGGCCGCGAAAGCGGCCCGTCGGCTAAGGAGGGGGTTTGTCCATAAGCAGCCACTCACTGTAAGCAAAAATCCCTTGCACAGTGAGACCTGCTAATAGCAGCGGATCATCATCATTACTTACTGCACACTTTGGCAGGATCGCACGTCTGACGACCGGCCGCTGTCTTTCCGCCCTCTTTCGTGCCAGTCAGGATATCGACTTCCTTGCCATAGTTTTCCCGGGTGTTCTGATCGACGACTGCAACAGGTGCCGCGATCACCAATCCTGCGGCGCTGCCAGCCGCCGCCGCCGCGCCTGTCGTTGCTTGCACGATGGTGTCGCCCAAGCCGATCCTGTTGTCGGTCAATGTCTGGCCGTTGGCCATCCGTGCCCCAATCAGTTGCACGATCTGCGGAGACGATGCGAACTTGCCATGATTCAGGCTGTCTCCGGATTTGATCTTCGTCAGGTCGATGACGGTTACATTGTTATCAGCGAGTTCTTCCTTGTAGGGAGCTTGCTCAGGATCGATGGATCCGAGCCGCGGGATATTGCCCCAAACCCGCCGCGAAACCTTGAGAGCGCGATCGTCCTGCGAGACAAAGAGCGTAAACTGGGGATGCTGTTTCCCCATATCGGCGATTTGTGTGCGAAACACATCGACATCAACGTCCGGAGCAGCAAGCATGACGTTTTTGAACTTCGCTGGCAGGCCGCCATTGCGGATGGCCATCTGCCGCAAGGATTCCAACGCAAGCCAGTTGCCCATTGAATGAGCCAGGATCGAAACCTCTTTTACTTCGGGATCGCGAGCGAGGTACTGGAACAACAACTCGACCGCATCTCGGGTGTAGTTGGTGCTTTCGCGATCATAGCCATAGGCCAGCGCGCTACCCCGCGACGGCCAGGTGACCAGGATCGGGGCGCTGTTCGTGCCGGTATCCTTGGCGATCTGGGCGAAGCGATAGACCGCGTCCTCGAACCGATTGTTGAACCCGTGAATGAAAACCAGGACACTGTGGTCCGGGCTCTTCTTGACAGAGGCGTGCAGCCAGCCCTTGGCCGACTGCACGGTAAGTTCCTCCGCTTGCAGAACAGCGAAATCGGTTGCCGGATTCGATGGCAGCTTCTTCGGCCATGCGACTTCGCCGACTTTGCGAACCGATGGAATCGACACTGTCATGTCGGCAAAAGAGGGGGTCATTCCGCGCTCGCCCGTGTACATTTCCGCCGGATTGGAAGACCGGCTACGGGTGGTCGCAATCAGCATGTTTATCTTGCTGGATGACGGCGATGTGTCGGCGACAGGYAACAGCACGTTGGTGGGACGCGCCGCGCATCCTGCCAGCAATGCGATGACTGCCGACAAAATCAGAGCCCTCTTCATACGCGTGACCTTGGACCTGCTTACTTTCACGCGTACTCCCCGTGCTGTTTGAGCTCTGTCGCCGACCAATCTCAGTTGATGTGAACGACCACGTATTTGGTGCCCGTGTGCTGGTAGTAAGTGGCGCCACAGTGCCAGTAAGAGGCGCCGTTGACCGAAACCTTTGCGCAGCCAGCGGGAAGCCTTGCCACATACACGCTCGTTCTGCGGACTGTTCGCCGCGCCGTGCGGCGTGCCACGCCTGCCACGCTTCTGGGCGTGTGAGGTCGGCCAACCTTTGCCATCGCTTCAGATGACACCGAATTTCCTGTTGCCAGCGAGACCGGGTCAACTTCGACAAATGTTGCCAGCGCCACGGCAAAAATAAGCGCACTACGCAAGCTGAACTTCGATTTCATGATTTCCTCCATTGGCTAGTTGTCGTCATTACCTCCGGCTATTGGCCGGTTATCGAAATCTATTTCTTCGGAAAGAGGAATGTGACGCCGGTTCGGAACCCAAAACCGTCGGGTCCATTTTCCGGACTCTCCGCCCAGTAGCGGACACTCGCACTCAGGCTGACCGGCTGTTTGCCGAGAAGCACCAGCTTGGAGGCCTGGAGGCCGATGGGAACCGACCATTGGTTTGCTCCCCAATCGTATGTGCTCTCGGTGCTGAGCGTGAACGTCCAGGCGTCCTTGGTCGTGTAGGATATGAAGGGCTGCAGGTAAGTCGCGCTGATTTCGTTGCGGTTTTCGTCACCAGCAAACGACCAGATATGATTGGCCAATAGGCCAACCGTCCACCCGTCGAATTGCTTGAGGACGACGGCCGTGGGTCCGGCTCCCCATTTTTGTCCGCCGAGCAGCGGGTCAGTCGCGGTAGGCAAGAGGAACACCGGCCCGACACCCCAGACGATCCCGCTCGCGCCGGTCTTAGAGGGCGAGAGGAAGAGGCTTTGAGATATGTCTCCGAGTCCGAACTGCGCACCGGATGGACCCACGATGTCGTGCTGCCAGGCGATCGGCACGACCGTGCGAGAGATCAGGTTCCAGTTGTCGTTGAGCGTTAACGGGATTACCGGTTGAACGTTGACATAGGCCTTATCGCCATTGATGGGCCCGTAGCCCCTGTCGTAGTTGAATTGGATCGGCACGCTGATCAGCGAGGCGATCGGGTTGGACAGCTGCTTTGCCAATTCGTCGGCGTCTTGCGCCCAGGCGTTCCCGATACCCGGACCGGTGCTTGCCAGAATGGCCATCGCACCTGTGAGGATATATCCTTTCATTGCGTCCTCCTGGGCCAGAAAGGCAATGAATGGTCAGAGCGGAAGGTCATTGGGCCAGGCACTTCCGCCCTACCGCCATCGCCTTGAAAGTTCCATTCAGGTCGACGACAAACGTTCCTTTCGTGTCCGGAAACACTGTCATTGCGTATTTCTTCGCCACGTCGCGCTTGAAATTGGGGTCGTCGGTCAAGATGTATCCGCCTGAGTATCCGCCCTTCAGTTCCCCGCTCGTGCTGGTGGCAACGCCCTTATAGAGATGGCCGTCGAGTGAGACGAAGATAGCCGAATTGGTCCCGTTCTTGAGGCCAATATCCGCCTTCGTGAACACGCCCAGATAGCCAACCTGCTGGTTTGCCGTGACGCCCATTTGCACCGCGCTTGGACCATCTGTGCGCACGATCAAACAGTCTCCGCGCGTCTTGTTCGCGTAGACGGTCCAACCTTCGACATCGTCCCCGTATCGGACGAGGACGTCGCTAGCCTTGGGAAGGGGATTCTGGCTTTGCGCGTAGACCGCAACCGCGGATGAAAGTACGACTGACGTTGCCGCGATGAGAGTGATGAAATTCCGCACGATAGTCTCCCTATTTGAGTGTTGTTCGTCGCCGTTTCGTTGCCTGCTGCTAGGAGGGCTTGTCTTCTGTGGCGTCACCTTGCCGGCGAAGCCGTTGCTACCCGGCCGTTTCGAGCTCGCCGAGGCGCCGGGTCCTGTCGGCCAGCTTGCGCGGCGCGAGTTTGTCATCCCGGCAGCCGGCGCGACGAAGACGGTTCGACTCCGCCCGGTCGCAGCGCTATTGGCTCTTTGCCGCGGCGGGCGAGAAGGCGAACCCCACCCAGAGGTTCCAGCCTGAAGCTCGGTTCTCGCGCGCAAATTCCCAATAAGCCTTGGCGTTGAAAACGCCCTGCACCTTATCGCTCACCGGGAACAGGTAGCCGACCTGCGGACCRATGCCGACGACCCGCGATTTGAAGTCCCCAAGCACCGCGCCGCTGCCACTGTCTCCGGTAAGCTGCTGGTAGTAATAGCCGCCTGCTCCAACGAAAAATTGCTTGTTCAGGAACTGCGCGGCGGCCCAATCGATGTGCATATCGACACCGTTCTGGTAATCCGTGTCGGGGTTTTTAAAGTTGTAGGTAAACCCGAGAACGGCGGAAGCTTCCCTGCCGTTTGCCGGATTGAAGTAGGTGTAACCGCCGCCGGCATCGATGGCGGCATGGCCGAGGCCGAGATTGGCCAGGCGATTGACGTCGTAGGCGCCGACCGGGATATCGCCGGCAAGATAGGTCATGTAGTTGTTGACGCCGGCGTTCCATTTGAGTGTCGCCGTTGGATAGATATCGCCGAAGCCCGTAACCGGGTCGCTCCTGCTGCCGGAAACGGGCACCCCTCCCGGGCCGGAAAGCACGGTGTCTACGCCGACCACGCTGCGGCCGCCTGCGGTCAACGCGCTCAGCGTCAATTGCGCGCTCCCCAGCACTGGCGTCTCGAACGTATAGCTTGGCCCGAAGATGACGAGGTTGGCCCGACCTTTCAGGCCGACGTCGACCTGACCACCGCGCGGGAACTCCTGACCTCCGCCTGCCCCAACGGACCCGTGGTAGTAAATCGTCGCCCAAGACCAACCAGGGGTGCCGGGCGTTGCAGCAAAGCTGCCATACTGGCCTGGCAGCCAAAAGCTGACGCCGTTCTCATCGGCATGAGCAATCGCCGGTAGAAGAACCGAACTTGCCAGCGCGGCAAACAAAACGCGATGATAGATCATTTGTACCCCTCGACTTTCATTGCTTCGCCGTCCCCAGGCGTTATTGAAGTTCAGTCGTCGCCGGTCTCAGGCCGGAATGTGCCCCCGATGGTCTCAGCATTTCCGCTTTCGGCTTTCGCCGCATCGCGGCCAATGTCGCGGCTTCGTGCGATGAGCCGAAATCCAAGATGTGAGATCGAAGTATCTATCGGCTGTGCCATGCGGGCGGCGGGCCGATAGCGTCTGCAATAGTTCGGCGCACACAGATGCGAACCGCCCTTGGTGACCTTGCGCGGTATCTTCACCTCGGTCTCGCGCGGATCGTAGCTTTGTTYCCGGTCCCCGCCGCGTGGATTGGTCCCCGTACAGCATGGGCTATCAATCGCGCCGTGGTCCCGATACCAGTCCGACGTCCACTGCCAGACATTGCCGGCCATGTCGTAAAGGCCGTATCCGTTGGGCGGAAACGACCCAACCGGAGCGGTATATTCGTATCCGTCATCGACGGTGTTGCGATAGGGAAAATCGCCCTGCCAGATATTCGCCATATGCCGTCCGCCCAGGGTGAGTTCTTCACCCCAGACATACTCGGCGCCTTCCAGCCCGCCGCGTGCCGCGAACTCCCATTCCGCCTCGGTCGGCAATGCTTTGCCGGCCCAGACTGAGTAAGCCTCGGCATCCTCATAGGCGATGTGGACGACGGGGTGGTCCTTCAGCTTCTTGATAGTACTCGCCGGTCCGCGTGGATGGCGCCAGTTTGCCCCGCCGACATACATCCACCAATTATAGTGGTTACGCATATCCACCGGCCCTGCCGGTTTCTTGAAGATGGTCGAGGATGGCAACAACCTGTCCGGCAACGCGCCAGGATATTCCGCCGGATCTACCGGCCTCTCGGCAAGCGTGACGTATCCGGTTTCCGTGACGAAGCGTTCGAAATCGGCATTGGTGACAGTGCAGCAATCCATCCAGAAGCCATCGACACGGACGCGGTGTGCCGGGGCTTCCTCGGCATAGCCTCTGTCCGAACCCATCAGAAACTCGCCGCCTGGAATCCAGATCATCTCCGAGGAGAACGGCGTGGCCTGAGACGCCCGAATATCGGGGTAACTCACAACAGGGTTGGTGCTGGTCATTTGATCCGAGTATTCTTTCCCATCTGCGGTTTGTCCTCGCTGGCGTCCAGCTTCGCGAGGACAGGCCTTCTTCACCGGCAAACGCAACAGGGGTCACGTCAATCCGGGTTCGGCGCGCCGGCGTCTTGCTTGCTACCGCCCCCAGGGTTCACATCGATCGTCACTTTCTTGATTGTTCCGGTAAAGCCGTTGTCGCCCTGGGCGTAGTCAGGCGTCACCGGGCTGTAGAGGTCCACGCCGACATCTGCGGTCTCAACGCCGTAGATAAACGGAATGGTGCGCTCGATCTTGCCCGAGGCGACCTTCTTCCCGCCGATAGAGAGCGTTCCTGTGCCGCCTGCCCCGAACTTGCCGCCGTCATAGGCAAACTCGTAGACGAGTGTGACAGGGCCGGCAGGCAGCGGCACGTCGGAAGCGATAGTCGTCACGACGCCGAGGAAGTTGTAGGCGAATTTGGGCTTGCCCTCCTTCACGTAAAGGCTCCAGCCCGAGTGCGAACCGCCCTGTGCCAGGATGACTCCCGAAGCGCCGTTCTCCGGGACTTCCAGTTCGGCCGTCACCGAGGAACTCCGGTTCTTCACGTCGATGAAGGCATTCTCCTTCATGCCAACCATGCCCGGATAGACGGCTAGTGACGTGCGGCCTCCCATATAGTCGGGACGCCCCGCCAGTCCGGCATTGAATCGCTCCTGGGCGCGGTCGTCGAGTGGGAGCACACTGTACTTCACCGCCTCGGTGAGGAACGCATCCTGCAGCTCCCTGAGCTTTTCGGGAAATTTCTCTGACACATCGATGGCGCAACTAAAGTCTTCCGCCGTGTTGAACAGTTCCCATTTGTCCTCGGCATAGGAACTGCGGGGCTTTGGCTCCCACGACACCTTGTGCAGCGTCGCGGCGTACCATCCATCCTTGTAGATGCCGCGATTCCCATACACTTCGTAGTACTGGATTGTGTGAGACGACGCCGCCTGAGCATCGTTGAAGGTATGAAGCATGCTGCTGCCTTCGATCGGCTTTTGAGGCACACCGTTTACCGTCTTGGGCTGCGGCAAACCTGCCGCCTCCAGCACGGTAGGTACGATATCGATCAGGTGCTGGTAATGCGTGCGTATCTCCCCTTTCGCCTTGATTCCCTTGGGCCAGCTGACAATTGCAGCGTTGGTGGTGCCGCCGTACTGGGTGTGGAGTTGCGAAAATGCAAACGGGGTATTGTCGGCAAACGACCAGCCGGCCGGTGGCGTCATCGCGGAGTGCGGCCCCCCTACCTCATCGAGGTGATCAAGCTGGAATTGAAGTGTCTCCGGCGATTGGTTGAACGTACTCATGGTGTTGTGCACGCCAATGCGTCCGCCGTTGGGGCTCGCACCATTGTCGCCGGTGACATAGATGATCAGCGTGTTGTCCAGCGCCCCCATGTCATCGACAGCCTGGATGACCCTGCCGATCTCGTAGTCCGTCAGCTCGGCGAATGCCGCAAAGAGTTCCTGATAGCGGACACAGACCTTCTTCTCATCGGGGCTCAAACTGTCCCAGTCGTCGGCAATAGGGGCTTTTGGCGTGAGCTGGGTGTTCTCCGGGACGATGCCCATCTTTTTCTGGCGCGCCAGGATCTCCTCACGGTACTTGTCCCAACCTTGATCGAACTTGCCCTTATACTTGTCCTTCCAGGAGTCTGGCATCTGCACTGGATCATGCATGCCTTGTGCTGGGTAGTACACAAAGAAGGGTTTGTCGGGGTTGAGGGTTTTTTGTGCCTTAATCCATTCGATGGCACGGTTCGCGATATCGGTCTGGTAGTAGTAGTTCGGGTCTTTCGATGTGGGAACCAGCGTCGTGTTGTCGTGAGCTACCGGATAGAATTGATCCGATTCTCCAATTACGTTGCCGTAAAATCTTTCGAATCCGAGGCCGGTGGGCCACTGGTCGAACGGTCCTGTGAGGCCGCTTTCCCAAGCGACGTATTCGTGGCACTTACCGAACATCGCCGTGCTGTAGCCGTTGTGTTTCAAAATCTTTGCGAGCGGCGCAACGCTGTTCGGGAGCATGGACGTCTGACCGGGGAACCCGGTCGACATCTCTGAGATGGTCCCCATGTTCGCACTATGACAATTGCGCCCCGTCAGCAGCGACACGCGGCTCGCCGAGCAGATCGGATTCACGTGGAAGTTGTTGTAGATCAGCCCCTCCTTGGCGAGGCGATCCAGGGTCGGCAGGTTTATGACACCACCCATTGTCGTGGAGCCGGCGTAGCCGAAATTGTCGAGCAGAATCACGATGACGTTGGGAGCGCCGACCGGAGCCGTGACTTGGAATATCGGCGGTGCCTTCACGTTGCGGGCGTCGAGTTCGGTGATCGGTGGATAGGTCGGTTCCGCGATCGGCAGGGCGGTCCGGTCGACTGTTGTATCGACGGCCGGACCCGGCGTCGGCTTGGTCTCCTGTGCCGCTACTGGCGTCGTCGACACGGCCACGGCGCCACCTGACATGGCCGCGGCGGTCAGCAAAGAGGCACCACTGAGCAGGAGATCGCGGCGCCTTATGCCTTCGCGCTGCGGCGAACTGGATTTTGGTTCCTTGTCGGAATGGTCATTGCTCATGGTGCGTCCTCCCTCAGTGATGCAGTCGAAGCTGCAGCGAGTGTCGTTGTCCGTTGCCGAAAAAGTGCGGCTCCGGATGAGTCAAGTCTCCTCAATTTGCAGGCAACGCTATCTACGGCCGAAGAATAGCTGACGCCAAAATTCGGTTAGCCGGAAATTTATCTAGCAGCATCCCTCATGCCACCACGACGAAAATATCGTTTATCTGCGGGCAGCGGAGGGGAATTTACAAAGAGACTCCAGCGAACGTACAGCGTTGATGTTGTTGAAGCTTAACGATCCGCTGGAATTTGACTATCCAGATTCTGCAATTTCATATTATACTATTCGCATGCGGGAAGAATTGGGTTTTCCAAATTGAACAATGAGTTTCCGGATATACCTCTGGTTGTCGAAGGTAGATTCGAGGATATGGATGCCATGGCTGCGAGCCCGCATGCCTGGGATCAGAAATTTGAACAGATCGGCCCCGGGCGTTTCCACGGCGATCTGACCCAGCTAGTCATGGGCCAACTCCAACTGGGCCGCGAGACGCGCTCAACGGGCGTGCTGCAACGCGGAAGCGCACCAGCTGGTACGTGGGTCTTCGGCCTGCCGCTCGCGGTAGAAGGCTCGCTCCATATACGCCGCAGGCCAGCGCCTCCGGGTCAACTCCTAGTGGCCACCTCGCGCGACGACGTAGGTCTGTCGGCGACCGGTCCGACCTCCATGATGATCGCCGTGCTGCCGACCCAGATGATCAACCACTGGATGCAAGTCCGGCGCGGCGCAGAAAAAGTCGATGTCGATCTCCCGTCGCCGCGATGGCAGGTTACGGCGACAGAGATGACCCAGCGAGCCGAGACTCTGTCCAGCTTGCTGCAAACACTGACAGCCAAGTCGGACGATATGTGGAGCGCGCGCACCCTGCCTCATGTCGAAGCGCAGATAGCGGATGTCATTTTAGGCCTGATCCCGTCCGCCGAGATTATTGAGCCGTTCCACAGCCGAGCGCGCATCGCACGTGCGGTGCTTTCGTTGCTGCTTGAGCGTCTTGATGAGCCTCCAACCGTCACCGAGTTGTGCGAATCGGTTGGCGCAAGAGAGCGTACGCTGCACCTCAGTTGCGTCGAGGCCTTTGGACGCCCGCCCTTACGGCTTTTGGGGGAGCTGCGCCTGAACGCTGCCCATAGGGCGCTTTTGCACCCTGGTAAGGATAYGAACGTCACAGCGGTCGCCGCGCTCCTTGGCTTCACCCATTTTGGGCGCTTCTCTTCCGCCTACAGGCTGCAATTTGGAGAGTTGCCCTCAGCCACAATTGCCAAGGCGCGCGGGTATTAGGAGGATCCGCTAGCTGCACTCCGGCTCCAGCACCGGCTGGTGGCCGACTAGGCGCCTGCAGCGCGCCGACTTCGCGCAGACCTGCCGTCGACCCTTTTTGGACATTCCGCCGAAGCCGGCCGTCGGATTGTTGAAGCTTTGTTGTCGCCCATGGGTTATCCCCTAACCAAAAGTCTTCGAAACGGAGTTGCGACCCATTGAGCGTAGCCTTTGCCAAGGAGGAAAGTGCGGAGGCGGCATCGGAAACCATCCTGCCGGCTCGCCCCATCTCGGATCGGATCAACCTCGTCACCGAGGCGGGTCTCACGATGCTGCACGATGAATTGGCTCGCGCCCGGCAGGCTCTCGAGGCCGCCAGCGTGCTGGACGATATCAATGAGAGGCGACGGCAGTCGGCGGTTCCGGTTCGAGATGTCAGCTATTATGCCGAACGCGTGCGTACGGCTCAGCTCATGTCGGTGCCGACGTCCAATGAAGTGATCGGCTTCGGGCACACCGTTACCTTCGCGCGCGATGATGGCCGCACCCAGACCTTCCGCATCGTCGGTGAGGATGAGGCCAACCCGGCGCAAGCTTCCATTTCGCATGGTTCACCGGTTGCCATCGCGCTGATTGGCAAGAGCGTTGGCGATGTTGTCCAGCTGGGGCAGCGCGAACTCGAGATCCTGTCCATTTCCTAGTGGAAGATCGGTGTCAGTGAGCCGCGCTGCTCTGACGTCAGAAACCCGGGACAGGCCGGGTCTTTCCACTCAATCGAGCGCCAAGCGTCAAGGCCGCCGGAAAATTCTTGATCACGGCGCGCATCACCGTCCTGCTSCCAGGYCGGAGCGCTATKCGGGCAATCAAGGCCGAGGCACGCAARCGGGTCGAGAAYTGCCGGCGCCAYTCSCTTTCGTAGCGGCGTCCGGYCTCGTCGTGGCCCTCGTGACCTTTRCCCGATGCGACCAGTTCTCGCGCAAGCAGCCAGCCGGATTGCAGCGCCATCGAAATCCCTTCGGCGATGACAGGATGTGACTCACCGGCGATGTTGCCGACGCGGAAGATGCCCTTGTCATAGCCAGGTCGAATACCGGGATGAATCGGTCCCGCGGCGAGCCATGGGCCGTCCAGTTCGGCACCGGCCAGCACCGTTTCCACGCCTCGGCACGAGGCCACGACGTGGCGCCACAATGCATCGGCGGCCGCAATGTTTCCCCAGCGCTGGCGCAGACCGGACAGCACATCCCGGCGGATACAGCAGGAGATGGAAACCCGGCCCTGGTCCGCCGTTACCATTCCGCCATAACCGCCCGGGAATACCAGCAGCGGCATCAGGTCGGGCGCAAGTGCCGCGCCGGTAAAATGCGCCTTGAAACCGAAAAGGTCGGARGGTTGGCTCGTTCGTTCAATCTGGCTTGGCAGTTTGCCGGTTTCCCAGGATCCGTGCGCGGCAATTATGACAGGTGCGCTCAAAACCTGCTGTTGCTGGTCCGTCTCCACGGTCACGGACTGAAGATCCTCGTGCCGACGAATGGCGACAGCCTTGCAAGGCTGGAGAATTTCGACACCGGCACGTTCGGCGGCCTGCAACAGGATGGTATCCAGACGATCGCGGCCGAGAGCGCGGCCGGGACCTGTGCTGGCGCGCGGCATTGGCGCCTGCGCCGAGACATCGCAGGAAAAGAACCCGACGCGGCGTATTTCGGGGCCGGCTTCCGCCCGCCAGGTGTCGCCGACACCCAACCGGTCGAGCAAGGCAAGGCTGGTGCCCGACATGAATTCGCCGCAGACCTTTCGGCGCGGAAACGCGACCTTCTCCACCATCGCCACCGACCAGCCATGCTGGGCCAGCGCAATGGCGGTGGAACTGCCGGCAGGGCCGGCACCGATGATGATTGCGTCGTGCGTCATCTGGCGCCGGGCATGCTTGTGCGGGGAAAACTGGCACCGACAAAACCTTGAGTGAACAGGCCTTTGCGGGCCTCCATCACCGGGGTTCCCCCTGACGCCTGCCACAATTGCGAAAGTTCCGTGCCGCGAAAACCGGCGCGGACACTTTGCGTCGCATCGTTCAGTGTCACCGCACCGGCGCCGATCAGTCGCAGGAACCGCGTCGCGACAAGTGGACCCCTGGCCCTGAGCGGCTCGGTCGCTACGAGCAGCGGGGCCATCGYCATGATCCGGGMAAACAGMTSCWGYAGGCGSGYGTCGTCGAAGTGRTGGAGGATMAGGTTGGCGCAGACAAGATCGAAGGGCCTGTCTCCCGTCCAATCGAATATATCGGCGGTTACAGGTTGCGCCCGCCAACCAAGTTCAGCGAAAGCGTCGCACACATCCTTGCCGATCAGGTCGATCCTGTCGACCATGACGATCTCCACATCGGGCCAACGCCGCGCCATCAGCCGCGCCACGCGCAGCATGAACTTTCCGTCACCGGCGCCCAGTTCGAGGATGCGCAGCGGCGGCGTTTGCACATTGGCCCGCATGAGCGAGGCCATGAACTTGGCCTGGAACATCAATGCATTGATCCAGACGAGGTCACGACGGGATGCAATCGCACGGGGATCGTCGGCCGGGAGGCCGTCGAGGAGTTCTGGCTCCAGATGCCGGATGTTGATGTCGGTCATGCGATGGATCGGAATTTTTGGGGGCTTCAGCCGGCAATCCGGCACATGGAATTCGGTCGTACCTTCATGGCCGCGCGCTGTTCATTTGGGAATTCGCATATGAACCCGATCCGGATGGCGAAGCCGAATTTCGGTCCCTTTCATACAGGATTGGAGGCTGGTATGACAGTTTGCTAAATAAGAAATATCGGCGCCACGCAATAAAATGCTTTATGGCGACGTTTGCCTTAGAAAACGCTTCCCCAATTCCCAGACCTCTTATGAGACCCGATCGGGCTCATTGTCGGAGCAATTTTGGCCCCTCAAGCGTATCTGAACCGCATTGCCACGTCAGTTCCAGAACACGACGTGCATGAGTTCTACCTCCGCTATGGAGCTTTGCTGCTTGAAGACAATGCCCAGCGCCTTACGGTCTTCGAGCGCATGGTCGCTCTTGCCGGCATCGAACATCGCTATTCCTGCTTTGCGCCGGCCGACGATCCGCGCGGCGGGGCAATCGACCGCGACGGCACCTCGGTCAGGGGCTCGTTCGCCAGCACCGCGATCCGCATGGAGATGTACGAAGCCGCGGCACCTGAGCTCGCGCAAAAGGCCGTCGACGAGCTTCTGGCCGACGAAGACCGCTCGCGGATCACGCATTTGATCGTGACGAGCTGCACCGGCTTTTCGGCGCCTGGCATCGACCTGGAGCTGGTGGCGCGATGCGGCCTGCCGAATTCGGTCGAACGCACCATCGTCGGCTTCATGGGATGCTACGCCGCCATCAACGCCTTGAAGCTGGCACGCCATATCGTGCGCTCCGACCCGAACGCCCGCGTGCTGACGGTCAACATCGAATTGTGCACGCTGCATTTCAGGGAAGCCGCCGAGCTTGAGAAGCTGATCTCGTTTTGCCTGTGGGGCGACGGTTGCGCGGCCTCGCTGGTAACGGCCGAACCGCACGGCATCTTGCTGGAAAGCTTCCACGCCATCGTCACGGCGGAGCGCAAGGAGCTGATGAGCTGGCACATCCGCGACGACGGCTTTGACATGGTGCTGTCCGGCCAGGTTCCCGGCGCGGTTCGCGAGACGCTGCGCAACGAGCATGCGGCCATCCTCGGCGGCAGGCCCGCCAGCGAGATCGACTTGTGGGCGGTGCATCCCGGCGGCCGCTCCGTGCTCGACGCGGTCGAGCGGGCGCTCAAACTGGAGCCGAGCGCGCTCGCCGCATCGCGCGAAGTGCTGCGGCGATACGGCAACATGTCATCGGCAACCGTGATGTTCGTGATGGCCGAAATGCTGAAGGAGCCGTCAGGCCTGCTCGGCTGCGGCATGGCGTTCGGGCCGGGATTGACCACCGAGACCATGATGTTCCGGACTGCCTGATGAAGGCCCTTTACGAAAACATCTCGCTCGCGGCCCGTCGGCTGGCGCCCTATTTGCCGTATCCGCACTTCATGTGCGTTGCGCCTCTCGACGCCGTGCTGCGGGTCCTGTGGCGCGCGCAAGGCCAGATTCCGCCCGCCTACTGGCCGCGCCTGGTGCTGCTGCTGCTGCTTTCGGCCATCAACACCGTCGCCTCCCTGCCGGAGCGCGCGATCGTTGCGGCATGGCTGCGGCTGCGACCTCCGCGGATGGGACGGGATAATGCCCCCGTGTTCGTCCTCGGCTACTTCCGGTCCGGAACGACGTTTTTGCAGAACCTGCTGGCAGCCGACCCGGACCTGAGATCGCCGAGCTGGCCGCAGGTCCTGGCCCCTCAGGCATTCGTCCCTGGCTGGTTTCTCCTGCGCTATTTTTTCGTGCCCTTGCTGCCGTTGACGCGCCTCGGCGCGGTCGTGCCSGTRGGCGCCAGGCTGCCGGGGGAGGACGACTTCGCGTTGAACAATCTGGGCGGGATGTCCGTGCTTGCGGGACGCGCCATCCTTCCCCGCCGGCAAGCCTTCTTCAATCGATTTCACGATCTCGACGCGCTTTCGAAGGACGAGTTCAGCCGCTGGCGTTCACATCAGCTCGCTTTCGTCCAGAAGCTTGCTCTCGTTGCGGGCGGGCGGCGACTTCTGCTCAAGTCGCCGAGCCATACGGCGCGCGTCCGCTACCTCCAGGAATTGTTTCCAGGCGCCAAGTTTGTCCACATCTCCCGTTCGCCCGAAGCGGTGTTCCGGTCCAACTTGCTTCTGGCGCGCGAATTGCARCGTGCATTCGCCCTGCAGCCGCCACTGCCCGAGGAYGAGCAGGAGGAGATCATCACCCGCGAATATCTCGCGACAGAGATGCACTATCTGGCCGACAGAGCCCGGATTCCAGCTGGCGACCTSGCCGAAGTGCGGCTGCAGGATCTCACCGCCGATCCCGTGGGCGAGATGAAGCGGATCTACCATGAATTGGGCCTGCCATTTTCGCGCGGCGGCGAAGAGCGGGTGCTGCAGGTCGCCGCGACGTTCGGCAAGCAGGTGCGCAGCAGCCATCCCGACCTGAGCGAAAGGCAGAAAGCGCGGGTCGCTCGCCTCGAACCGTTGGCCGCCGCTTTCGGGCATGCGCCTCTACATGCTCCCGAGACGCCCGATGTTGACAGCCAACAACGCATTGGATGACATAGGATCATGACAGCACGCCTATGGTCGCACGCAAGCTGGGTAGCGTTGGCCCGGCTGTTGGTTGTCCCCGTGCTACTCGCGATTTGCGCCTCATCGCTTCCGGCAGCCGCCGATGAACAGAGTGACGCGGTCAAGTTGGTCGAGACCGTGCGCCAGGCGGCGATTGCGCTTGGGCACGGTGGATCCGCCGAGGGGCAGCTCCGCTCGGTCTCCGCTGCGTTCGACGGCAGGGGGATCGCGCAAGCCGTGCTCGGGACGTATTGGCGTCGCGCAAGTGCGGACGACCGCGCCTCGGTGACCGATGCGCTGCTTTATGCGATTGCACACAGGCTCGCCGACAGGCTGGAACGGACGCAAGACAAGACTTTCACCGTGCTCGGCACAAAGGCGCTGGCTAATGGCGACATCCTGGTGCGCAGCGAATTCCGCCGGCCGCTCCACGGCCCGACGTCCGTGGACTGGCGCATCCGCCACTGCCGCGGACAACTCTGCATCGGCGATGTCCTTGTCGACGGCGGCTCCGTGACCGTGCAGCAGCGGGACCGCGTTGCCCAGCTGCTTGCTGGCAATGGCGGCTCGATCCCGGCACTTGTCGCCGATCTCAGGAAAGGCCGGGTATGACGCCTCGCTTGTGCTCATGTCCCTCCTCGTCGAATTGAGCAACGTCGGCCGCGACTTTGACGGCGGCCGCATTGTCGCCGTCGACGGTGTGTCGCTTGCGATCGAGGATGACGAGACCGTGGCCATTGTCGGCCGCAGCGGGAGCGGCAAGTCCACGATCCTGAACCTGGTCTGCGGGCTCGACCGGCCGACGCGCGGCGAAGTCCGGTTCGAAGGACGGGCCATCAGCGGGAGGGCCGCATGGGCGGCCGTGCGGGCGAGCAGGATCGGGATCGTTTTCCAGAACTTCTTCCTGCTCCAGTCCTTRTCGGCGMGCGARAACATCGARGTGGCKTTGYTGGGAAACCTCRGCGGAGCGCGGCAGCGTCGCGTTCGCGCGCTCGAACTTCTGGCCCATTTCGGTCTTGCCGAACGCGCTACGCTGCGGCCGGCCGAGCTTTCGGGCGGCGAGCGCCAGCGGCTTGCCATTGCGCGCGCACTTGCCAACCGTCCGAAACTTCTCGTTGCGGACGAGCCGACAGGAAGCCTCGACGTGCAGACGAGCCAGTCGGTGATGAGCATCATTGGCAACGCGCATCGCGAATTCGGTACCGCGGTGATCGTGGTGACCCATGACGAGGACGTGGCCGCGCTGTGCGGTCGGCGTGTCGAGATCTCCGACGGCCGCATCCGTTCGGACAGCCGAATGGCGGCGATGCCGACGCCCGCGCCGGCGTCGGGGATCAGCTAACCCATGACAGAGCTGACCCTTCCCTTGCGCGGTCTCCTTGCGCGTCCGCTTCGCACCCTGCTCACGGTTCTCGGCATCGCTCTGGCGGTCGCGGGGTTTGTGGCGCTTACCGGCCTGACCGCCGGCGTCCAGCGCTCGTTCGCATCSGGAATCGATGARAACGGYGCGGACCTGGTGGTAAGCCAGCGCRGYGCSTTCAACCTGGTGAGCAGCACCGTGCCCARMTCGYTGGGCTCYGGKCTTTCCGCGGTGCCRAACGTCGAGGCCGTGTCGGGCGTTCTCYTGAACATCACCACCGCTGACGACGCCGCGAATATTGTCATGGCCGGCTGGCCGAGCGACAGCTTCCTGTGGAAAGACATGCACCTTGTGGCGGGGCGCCCCCCTGCATCGGGGGACCCGTGGCCSGTGATCCTTGGCSAGTCGATCGCCACCGCAYTGGACAAGCGGGTCGGTGATACMGTCGAGCTGCAGTTCCAGCCCTATCGGATTGTCGGCATCGCGTCGTTCTCGTCGGTGCTGAACCAGAACAGCGCGATCGTTCCGCTCGARGGGCTGCAGCAACTCCTGTCGCGGGCGGACGTGTTTACCTTGTACGAGGTGAGGTTGAAGCGCCCGCTCGACAAGAACGACATCGCCGTTGCCCGAACCAGGCTCATCGCCGCCGCACCGGGATTCGCGGTGGGCGATACCGAGCAGTTTGCCAACAGCATCCGCATCTTCGATCTGCTTCGGGCGATTGCCCAGACCATTTCGCTGGTTGTCATGGCGATGGCCTCTGTCGCCGTTGCCAATACACTCCTGATGGCGGTGAACGAACGGACGTTCGAGATTGGAGTTCTCGCTGCGCTAGGCTGGTCTCCGCGGCGAATTCTTCGGCTCATTCTCATCGAAGGCATGATCATGAGCGCAGCCGGCGGGATTATCGGGATCATTCTCGGCGCCCTTACCATGGAGATGGCGGCGAGGACAAAGTTCGCGGCGGGCCTGATCGTGCCTTATTTGTCAGGCTGGTCGATCGCGCAGGCGCTGATCTTCGTCTTCATCGCTGGGCCTCTCGGTGCGCTTTACCCAGCCTGGCGCGCCACGCGCCTTCTTCCTGCTGACGCGCTCCGCAGGATCTGACGCCGGCTCGATGGGGCGGGCGCCTCACAGCAAAAACGTCTGCCTCTCCCGCAACGTCGCCGTGATCGCCGCAATCCCCACCTCGATCTCGCGCCTGCCCGCCAGCATCGCATCCCCCGCCACGCCTTCCAGCATCGAGCGCAACAACTCCGCCTGCCCAACCAGCACTGCATCCTTCTCCGCCAAGGCCGCGAGCGTGTTCGTTTCCTGGCGGTAGCGTTGGCTCATGCGGTCGTTTTCCGGTACCGGCTGGTGGCGGATCAGGCCTTCCAGCGCGCCGACCTCGCGGCCCAGGCGCTCGAGCGCCTGGGCGT